>CAZOPH010000115.1:0-5349 GCA_964581635.1 uncultured Smithella sp. | reverse complement strand
GTCATGCCAACAAGGTCAACATTTTATGGCGGGAGAATAATTCCGACTCAAAAGACGTCGCCTTGCGGGTTCAATATGAAGATTACAAGAATCCTGACAAAAATCCGATCTGCGATGAAGAATGCCGGGATGAAGGCATGCTGGAAGGGTTGCAGGACTATATCAATAGTCGGTCCCAGGGGGACATTCTGATTATTCTACACCAGATGGGCAATCATGGACCAGCTTATTATAAGAGGTATCCGAAATCGTTTGAAAAATTCAAGCCGACTTGCCAAACGAATGAATTAAATCAATGCTCAAATGACGAAATAAATAACGCCTATGATAATGCCATCCTGTATACAGATTATTTTCTACATAAAGTCATTAGATTGCTCAAGCAGAATGACGGCAGGTTTGAAACGGCTATGATCTACCTGAGCGATCATGGCGAATCTTTAGGCGAGAAAGGTGTATATCTCCATGGCATTCCGTATTTTATCGCGCCGGACAATCAAAAGAACATTGCAGCAATTTTTTGGTTGGGAGACAGCTTCACGGCGCAGAAAAAATTACTGAAGAGCAAGATCAATACGGAATATACGCATGAAAATCTCTTTCACACGGTATTGGGTTTGATGGAGGTCAACACGTCTCTTTACGACAAGCAAAAGGATATTCTCTATTCAAATGAATAGGGCATTGAACTGTAAACGTTAAGGATACTCTGCACAGCAAAAAATGATTGCGACGTTACCATATAATAAATGAAAATAAGCCAATTTAATAAACTTCCTTCTGCATTTTCCACGCGCCTCAAAAAGAGGAATGGTGGAATAATTTTGCTTCTCTCCATCTTTTTCGTATTCTCATTGATAACTAGAATCGTCTTGATGATAAAGTCTGCTCAGGAAATATCCTGGGACTTGAGCCTTCTGGCAGCTTTTGGCTGGGGACTCATTTATGATATCGGTACGGCTGCCTGGTTAGCGATACCCTTTATCCTGCTTCAAACGGTCTTACCCGAACATTTCTTCAAACGCAGATGGGGTCGGATCGCGATGCATGCGGTCTTATTTATTTTTCTTTATTCTATGTTGTTTTGTCTGGCCGCCGAGTGGGTATTCTGGGATGAATTCGGAGTGAGATTTAACTTCATTGCCGTGGATTATCTTGTCTATACTAAAGAAGTCATAGACAACATTTTTGAATCCTATCCCATGCCGTTGATACTGAGCGGTATCGCCCTCTTATCATTGATATTACATATAGTCATCTGGCGCACGGGGCTTCCTGCCACTTGGGCGGCAAACTCCGCGGCGCCTGCCGGCAACCGTTATAAATTTGGAGCGTTGACATTTACCGGTGCTATTGCAGTGGGCTTAATAATTAATCAAAGCTGGCTGCCCGACTTCGCCAACAATTATAATCGAGAACTTGGGAAAAATGGCTTGTGGTCATTATTCACTGCATTCAAAGAAAACGAACTCGATTTTAACCAATTTTTCCCGACTATTCCTGTTGATAAGGCATTTCAATTCATGCGCGGGGAATTGGTGGAGGACGGTTCGGTATTATTGAGACCTAATGAGAAGGACACGCTAAGGTTCTATTCCAAAGAAGGCCCGGAACTTAAATTGAATGTTATTCAGATAACAGTGGAAAGCCTGAGTGCTGAATTCCTGGATAATACAGGTCACTATGCAAACCTGACACCGAACTTATCAGCCATTGAACAAAAGAGTCTGGTGTTTGATAATTTCTACGCCACCGGAACACGCACAGACCGCGGAATGGAAGCTCTTACTCTATCGCTGCCGCCTACGCCGGGTCGTTCTCTGGTAAAACGCCCCCATAATGAGGGATTATTTACCCTCGGTTCAATATTTCGGCTAAAAGGGTATGACACAGCATTTCTCTATAGCGGCTTCGGTTATTTCGACAACATGAACTATTTCTTCGGTAACAACGGTTATAAAGTCATCGACCGCAACGCTGTAAGCCGAGATGATGTAACATTTGCAAACGTATGGGGCGCTTGCGACGAAGATTTGTATCGCTGGACGACACGTGAAGCCGATGCCACCTACGCGAAGGGGAAACCCTTCTACTTTTTTGTCATGACTACATCAAATCACCGACCCTTCACTTTCCCAGATGGACGCATCGACTTGCCTTCCAAAACATCGGGACGTAAAGGCGGCATAAAATACACGGATTACGCCATCGGCAAATTCATCAGAGACGCGAGCTCAAAACCATGGTTTAACCATACGGTCTTTGTCATCGTTGCCGACCATTGCGCTGGAAGCGCGGGAAAGACAGAGTTGCCTGTTGAAAACTACCACATACCGCTCATCATCTATGCGCCTGGCGGACAACTTCCGACCGGCCATATAAAGACCATTTCAAGTCAGATTGATTACGCCCCCACCTTGCTCGGACTCCTGAACTGGAGCTATCCAAGTCGCTTTTTCGGTCATGACATACGTTCCACTCCTCCCGAGGAGGGAGATGCCATCATCGGCAATTACCAGAAGCTGGGACACATTGAAGATGGCAAATTCGTTGTCTTAAAGACGGTGCGCAAGAATGTCGCATATCGCTATGACTTCACGAGGCGCTCAATGATAAAAATGTCCCTCGATGCGGAACCGATTACAGAAACCATAAGTTATTATCAAGTCGCCAGCTATCTTTATAAACATGGACTATACAATGCCTTGACGGTTGATGAGTTTGCCGATTACATGAAGCAGGGTCGGACGATGGGTGTAAAAGGTCTGTCAACTAAATAAAATAGAGAGTTAATCAGAAACTTAACTGTGAGAAAATTAAGCAACGAACTGAGTTTCAACGGATAGCGTGTGTAATCTAAAAAACTGTCAACTTTTTCGGGTAAAGATAAATCTGTAATAGGCAAATCGAAAAATCAACAAATTATCTAGACCTCTTATGTATCCAGAGGGCTCCGTACCGAGTAATTATTGCATTTACCTTTGATTGCAGTGTTTCATGCGCAGGAATAAAGCGAAAACCATTGTCCATTGATAATATTGGACTGGCGTGAGATGTCATGGAAACTGGATTGAGTTTCTGAGGGGCAGATGATAAATTCCCTAAAAAAGGGGGGAAGTATGGCAAAACCGGATAATTTCCTGGGTTGGGAAACGCCGGGGAAAGCATTCATTACAGGTGCGTCGGCTGGTATGGGTTTATGTTTCGCAACGGAACTTGCCCGAAGGAAGTTCGACCTAGTGCTCTTGGCTCGACGCAAGGATCGTTTGGAAGCTGCCGCGGCAAAACTCTCTTCTGATTTTGCCGTACGCTGCGACATTATCCCCACTGATCTCTCCGACATAGATAACATTAATAAAGCAATCGAACTTATTCAAAAAATAGATAACCTAGACATTCTCATTAACAATGCCGGATTTGCGACCATAGGTAACTTTACCGATGTGCCGATCGAAAAATCCATGCGGATGCTTCATTTACACATGGCCGCGCCGGTCCTGTTAACACATGCCGTTCTTCAAGGGATGCTAAAACGAAAACGCGGAGCCGTCATAAATGTATCTTCAATAGCCGCTTTTGCCTTAACGTCAGGCAATGTAATGTATGATGCGACGAAATCATTTCTTGCCGCCTTTTCAGAAAACCTCCAACTGGAAGTAAAAGATGCTGGTATAAGAATCCAATCGCTGTGTCCGGGTTTCACACATACGGAGTTTCATGAGGTTGGTGATTTTAAAGATTTTGACAGAACTATTATCCCCAGCCATTTGTGGATGACACCGGAGAAAGTTGTGTTTTTGTCTCTGAAAGCCTTAGAAGAAAATAAGAAGATTGTCTTTATCCCCGGATGGAAAAATCGTTTTTCTACATGGATGATAACGCACAGTTCTTTTGTTCGTTCGATTGTTCAAAAACAGGTAAAAGAGAGAAATGAAAAATAAATGAATTTTTTATATGCGTGTGATTCATAGACATCGTTTCAATCTTTTGCTAAGTTGCATTTGATTTTACATCAACAGGGTTTTATCCTCACCCATACCCATCATACCGTCGAGGATATATTTGTTGCCATCCTCGTCGCGAATATAGCCTTCCAGCTCGCCGAAGGCAACGTAATAATCAATATTGACGACAACGGCGTGCAGAATCATCGGGTTTATGCCGTACACCTTAAATTTAAGATTGACCATATCGTGCTCGTCCTTTACCGTCCATACGGCGTAGTCCTTAAAATCCTTTGTCTCGGGCTCGCGCTTGAACGTCACGGGAGGAAGCAGGCTGGTTTCGTTTTCAAACCAGATGAGATTTTCGTTGTAAGCGTCCTGGTCGATGGATTGATTTCTTGTCAGGTTGAAAGCAAAGAATTTCTTTTTACCGTTGATCTCGCTTCTGCCCATCGTGGTCACCCAGTCGTAGTGAGCGCGGCGTGGATAATACCCCCGGTGGTCGTCGACAATCGCGGTGGAATCCTCGTCGGTGAGCATTTCCTCGCCGTTGATAACCAACCTGCCCTTTGCCGTAAAGAAATCTTTCTGACTGTAAAGAGGTCTGTTTTTACCAAACGGAATACTCACAACGCTCGGCTTGCTTAGGCGTGTAAGCTCGAAATCATACTCAATCTGCGCCTCGGCGGATTTGTGTTTGCCGCAAAGGCGGCACTTGCCCTTGTCGAAATCGTTTACGTATTTGATTTGCCCGACCGGAGTGGTCGCCTGCGTGACGCTGCCGTTGATGAGGTTGGGCGCAATAGTCGTATCCTTGCTCTTCAGGTTGGTATCCCAACAATAGACCTTATGCGCACGCTTGTCGTAAAACATGTGCAACACCTTGCCGAATATTCCCATATCACAGCAAACCGCGAGGAGTACTCCGTTTTTTAGGTGAACCTCCGTAGCTTGCCAAAGCGTGAGTTTGAGTCTGTTCATACACTGCGGCGCGCGAGTCGGATTTTTGAGTTTTACGATATCCATATCCTCGAACTCTTTGTCGAACGTCCCGAAAACGCACGAGCCGTCATTGTTTACCATGCTTTTAGGCGTGGCAACGGAGCGTCTCTTCTCGGAAATAAATTTGCTATATTTTCCCATAATGACCACTCCTTAGAAACCATTGACAAGAAATTCCTTGTTGTGAATAGAAGTATAGGAAACGCGGTCCTGTATGTCAAGGAGATCATGACCACGATAATGGTAAAAAGATATAAGGTTCTCCTCATAGATGATGACCATCAAAGATCCTTTATTCCTTGTAACGTTCAAGCCGGATGAACCAATATAATCCTACGGTCACGAATAAAAACCCCCTCAGTCGGAGAGACCTGAGGGGGCCATATTTACAGATCATGTTTGT
>CAZOPH010000114.1:0-5387 GCA_964581635.1 uncultured Smithella sp. | reverse complement strand
ATTATTGACGGAAGAATCGCAGATATTTGCGATACGGGTTTCATGGACGGAGCACTGATTGTTCCGCGTTTTGTTCTCAATGAATTACAATTTATTGCGGATTCGTCCGATTCGATGAAACGTTCGCGAGGCCGACGGGGATTGGATGTTCTCAATCGCATGCAGAAGAGCTCCGCAATTCATATCGAAATCGTTGAACAGGATTTTCCGAAAATAAAAGGCGTGGACGGCAAACTTGTGGCCCTGGCACAGAAATTAAACGCCAAACTCATGACCAACGATTATAATCTCAACAAGGTTGCTGAGCTGCAGGGTGTGCGTGTGCTGAACGTCAATGAGCTGGCCAATGCGATGAAACCGGTGGTTTTGCCCGGGGAACAGATGCTGGTTAAGATTATACGGGAAGGCAAGGAACAGGGGCAGGGTGTTGGTTACCTGGATGATGGGACCATGATTATTGTAGATAGCGCGCAAAAAATGATCAATATGACGGTTGAAGTTGTTGTCACGAGCGTGCTTCAAACGACAGCCGGCCGGATGATTTTTACGGAATTGAAAGAAGGTACCGAAAAGAAAAGTAACTATTAGTAATAAAAAATTATGTTATCTTTTTTGGCCGGAAAGAAATACCTTTGGCGAACAGGCCCGGGAAAATAATTTTCCGGGCCTGTTTCATTTTGAGATGAATTATGAGAACAGTGGCCATCATTCCCGCAGGCGGTTCCGGCAAGCGATTAGGTGCCGATGTTGCCAAACAATATCTTTTTCTGAATTCATTGCCTATACTAGTTCACACACTCAACATGTTTCAGAAATCAGACGCTATTGATGATATTATTCTGGTTGTACCAAAAGACGATTTAGCATCCATTAGGGAGCAAATAATCGATAAATACGCTTTGACGAAAATATCAGCCATTGTAGCAGGTGGTAATGAACGTCAGGATTCGGTTCGTAATGGTCTTGTTGCTATTACAAAGCCATGCGATGTTGTAATCGTCCATGACGGTGTACGTCCATTTTTAACGGATGACTTAATTGCCCAGGCTGTGAAGACGGCAGCTGAAGAGGGGGCTGCGTTGATCGGGGTTCCGGCCAAAGATACCATCAAGGAAACAACCGGTGAAAACATCGTGACGGCAACATTGCCTCGCCGAAATTTATGGCAGACGCAAACTCCCCAGGCCTTTCAATATGACCTTTTATGCCGGGCATATGAAGCAGCAACCAGAGATGGTTATTATGGAACGGATGATGCGTCCTTGGTCGAGCGAATGGGGGCGCAAGTCCGCATGATCGCCGGTTCTTGCGAAAACATAAAAATCACGACTCCGGAAGATTTGATTATGGCGCAAGCTTTGATGAAAGAAAAAATAAAGGAACAGATAGTTTATCGGAGCGGGCTGGGTTATGACAGCCATCGATTCATTTCGGACAGGAAACTGATCTTGGGCGGCGTTGAAATTCCATTCGATCGGGGGCTTGCGGGACATTCCGATGCCGATGCACTGCTGCACGCCGTTTGCGACTCGCTTTTAGGTATGGCCGTTTGCGGCGACATCGGCAGACATTTTCCGGACACCGATCCAGCTTACAAAGATATCGCCAGTCTCATTCTTTTAGAGCGCGTAAAACAAATCATTGAGGCAAAAGGGCTGAGCATCAATAATATTGACGTCACGGTTATGATAGAAAAGCCTAAGCTCGCACCGTATGTTGCAATGATGGCATCCAACATTGCAAGAACATTAAATATTTCAGAGACGGTTGTCAACATTAAAGCCAAGACCAATGAGGGTATGGGTTTTGTAGGTCGTCAGGAAGGCGTAGCCGTGTTGGCCATAGCCAGCGGTGTGGAAAGGATTAAGAATGATTGACAAACCCAGAGCTCGATTCGCACCATCGCCCACCGGCGAACTCCATGTGGGCAATGCACGCACCGCTTTATTTAACTGGATGTTTGCCCGTCATTGGGGCGGAAGTTTAATTTTGCGCATTGAAGATACGGACGAATCTCGCAGCGCTCTTTCCTATCAGGACAACCTACTCGACGACTTGAAATGGCTGGGGCTCAATTGGGATGAAGGGCCGGGAAAAGATGGAGTGCACGGACCCTATAAACAGAGTGAACGGTTGGATATATACTCAGATCATCTGAAGAAGTTAATTGATGCTGATCTGGTTTATCCGTGTTACTGCACTGAGGAAGAACTTGACGAGGAACGTCAGACGCTGATTCTGAGCAAACGCATGCCACGATATATGGGCAAATGCCGTAATCTTTCAGATGCAGAGCGTGAAGCGCTGGCGGCGCAGGGTAGAAACCCTTCTTACCGTTTTAAGGTACCGCAGACCAGCATCGAATTTAATGATCTGATCCGGGGGCCGATCAAATTTGAGGGCGAATCCATCGGCGATTTCATCATTGTCCGTTCCAACGGGATGCCCGCTTATAATTTTGCAGTGGTAATCGATGATCATCTGATGGCGATTACGCATGTCATTCGCGGTGAAGATCATCTTTCCAACACCGCCTTACAAATTATGCTTTATAGGGCTTTCGGATTTCAACCGCCTACTTTTGCTCATCATTGCCTGATTTTGGGTAAAGACCACGCCAAACTCAGCAAACGTCATGGTTCCGTATCCGTAGGCGAATTCCGCAAACGGGGATTTTTGCCTGAAGCGCTGCTCAACTACCTGGGGCTTCTGGGAAGCTCTTTTGCCGACGGGGGGGAAGTTTTCTCACAGTCCGAAATGGTAGAAGCTTTTTCACTGGAACGGGCATCCAAAAGCGGCGCGGTCTTTGATGAAGACAAGCTCCACTGGCTCAACGCCATTTACATTCGAAGTTTGAATACCGATGACTTGATAAAGAGGCTTGAGCCGTTTTTGCACGAGTCTGGTTTTCAGCCGGAAACACTTGATCCACAATGGTTAAAAAATGTGATTGAAACAGTTAAGGATGAATTAACGACGCTGGCCGATATTGGCGAGCATATCGGTTTATTTTTTGATGAGCGATATGAGATTTCATCCGACGCAAAACACATTCTTGATACCGCAAATGCGCGGAAAGTGATCCGGTCTTTTGGCGACTTTCTGGCGGATGCCACTGGTTCAACCCGGGAAATCTATATCGCGGCTATCAAACACGCCAAAGAAAAATCCGGCGTTAAAGGTAGGGATTTATTTATGCCTGTTCGGGCGGCGCTTACAGGGAAAATCACAGGCCCCGAACTGGATAAAGTATTTGTAATCCTGGGTAAGGATTCCGCTTGCAAAAGGTTGAAGCGGGCGGATAAGTAAATTCCCAAAAATATCAACGGACGAAAATGCCGATGAGTCTGTTTGATGTTGAGACACTCGCAGGTTTGTTAAAGTGCTCGAATGCTTATAAAGTAGCGTTGGTCGCTAATATAATGATTTATTCTTTACAGAATTGATGTCCGATGGGACAGCCGAGATGAAGAATGGAAAACGGGATTTTGACCGGGATGCCTCAAATTGGGATCAGGTTCCCCAGCGTGTTCAAGTAGCTTCCGACATTGCTCATGGCATGATCCGGACATTGGTTTTAAGGCCTGATATGGATGTTCTGGATTTCGGCTGTGGAACGGGTTTGATTTCATTGGTGTTACAGCCTTTTGTTCACTCCATCACCGGTGTCGATAGTTCCCAGGGCATGCTCGACGTTTTTCGCCGGAAAATTTTAGACAATGCTCTGCAGAACGTTAAGGCTTCGTATCTGGAGCTGGATAAGGGTAATGTTTTAAGTGGTCGCTATCATCTGGTTGTCAGCAGTATGACGCTGCATCATATTAAAGAATTCAGGCCCTTATTGAAGCAATTCTATCAAGTATTACATCCTTCCGGAACTCTGTGTATTGCAGATCTGGACCTGGATGACGGCCAATTTCACAGCTCCAATGACGGTGTGTTTCACTTCGGGTTTGATCGTGAGTATTTGCGTCTGGGTTTTCATGAAGCAGGATTTAGGGATATTCGTGCCTTTGACGCTGCCCGCATTGAAAAACCGGTTGAAGGTTCGAACAAGCTTATTTTCACAATTTTTTTGATGACCGGCCAAAAGGAATGAGCTGACTCAGATTTTGATATTCGGCCAGAAGTTTACGTTCTTTAAACTGACACCTTGGGAGAAATAATTTGAAAAAAACAAAAACCAGTTTCTTTTGCCAGCATTGCGGGTACATGTCGCCAAAGTGGCTGGGCAGATGTCCATCCTGCAATGGCTGGAATTGTTTTGCCGAAGAACTGATTTCCGAGCCGGATTCCGGCAGCCGCGCCGAGATGGCCTTTAACGGCAAGCCAATGCCCATAGAAGAGATACCCGCCGAGGAGGGGGAGCGAGCACTGACCGGCATTGTTGAAATTGACAGGGTACTGGGTGGAGGTATTGTAACTGGATCGGCCATTCTGATTGGTGGTGAACCGGGCATCGGCAAATCGACGCTCATGCTCCAGGTTATGAAAAATCTGGCACAAAACGGTCAGAAAGTTCTCTATGTTTCAGGTGAAGAATCCGCCCATCAGATCAAGCTGCGCAGCAACCGGATTGGCGCGGTAGCCCGGGATTTACTGGTGCTTGTTGAAGTATCTCTTGAAAAAATTCTGGAACAGATTAAGAAAATTGATCCGGCCATTGTGGTGATTGATTCCATCCAGACAGTTTATTCGGGTGACTTAATGTCTGCTCCGGGCAGCGTGGGGCAGGTGCGCGAAGCGTCGTCACGCCTGATTCTTTCGGCCAAGAAAAATGGAATTCCGGTCTTCCTGATCGGGCATGTGACCAAAGACGGCTCTATTGCCGGTCCCAAGGTTCTGGAACATATGGTCGATACCGTTCTTTATTTTGAAGGTGACTCCGGCCATGCCTACCGGATTATCCGCAGCATCAAAAACCGTTTCGGCCCCACCAACGAAATCGGAGTATTTGAAATGCAGGATATCGGGTTAAAAGAAGTACCCAATCCCTCGGCATTCTTTTTAGCCGAGCGGCCGCAAAACGCCCCCGGTTCCGTAGTGGTATCCAGCCTTGAAGGCACTCGGCCGATTCTGGTGGAAATTCAAGCGCTGGTCAGTCAATCTAATTTGGGAATGCCTCGACGGACGTCTATTGGCGTAGATCACAACCGTGTGTCACTTCTTGTGGCGGTTCTCGACAAGATTTGTGGTTTGCATCTGGGTGGGTCGGATATCTTTATTAATGTGGCGGGTGGTGTTCGGGTGGAAGAACCTGCGGTTGATCTGGGTGTTGTTGCGGCGATGGCGTCAAGCTTTCTGGATCGGCCGGTCGATGCCCGGACGGTTATTCTTGGGGAAGTGGGACTCACCGGAGAGGTGCGGGCTGTTTCTCAAATGGAGAT
>CAZOPH010000113.1:0-5396 GCA_964581635.1 uncultured Smithella sp. | reverse complement strand
GTATCTGAACTATACTATCCTGAAGCAACATCAACGGGTTATATTTTAACGCAAATTGCGGAGGGTTTGGCGACGAAAGACTTTGTTGTAAATGTACTTTGCAGCCAGCCAACCTATTCTTCTCGTGGTGTGTACGCCCCCAAAAAAGAAGTTCACAATGGTGTGGAAATTTGGCGCTGTTGGGGAACCACATTGAATAAGGATATTTTGTTTTTTAGACTGATCAATCTGGTGACTATTACATTGTCCTTATTTGTGAATGCGATTTGGCATATAAAACGTTTCGATAAAGTCATAGTTGTGACAAATCCGCCTTCTCTTCCCTATTTTATTTCTTTTTCATGTTGGTTATGTAGGGCGAATTGTATTTTATTAATACACGATCTATATCCTAATCTATTGGTGGCCGTTGGTAAGTTACGTTTAAGGAGTCTTCTTACGAGATTGATGCATGCAATAAATAAAATTATGTTTAAGACACTTAAACACGTTATTGTTATCGGCCGCGATATGCGAGATTTAATTGCCGGTAGTTTTTCTAAAGCAGAAGTTACTGTAATTACTAACTGGTCTGATAGTCGTGATATTGTGCCTATGCCAAAGGAACACAACATTCTCTTATCAGAATATCGGCTTAAAGATAAGTTCATACTGCAGTATGCTGGAAATATTGGCTATCCTAATGATGTTGAAAGTATTGTCGAGTCAGCTACCCAATTATCCAATGAAGATGGTATTTATTTTTTGTTTATTGGGGCAGGCACCAAAAAAAAATGGCTTGTCGCGGAGGTTAGAAAGAGAGCGCAAAAAAATGTTTTGATTTTGCCAAGTCGTATCCGTGAAGATCAGGTGAATTTTTTAAATGCATGTGATGTTGCACTTGTCTCGCTTGTCGATGGAATGAAGGGTATTTCTGTGCCTAGCAGAATCTATAATATATTAGCGGCAGGCAAGCCCATTATTGCTATTACTGAAAAAGCAACTGAATTGGCTTTTGTGGTTGAAGAAGAAAATATTGGGTGGGTTGTGCCTCCTCATGATCCTAAAGCGCTTGTTAAAGTTATTAGAGAAGCGTATGCAAACCAAGACCAATTAGCCGCCATGGGTGCACGTGCCAGGAAAGCTGCAGAAGAAAAATATACGTTTGAATGCAAATTGCAATCTTTTCAAACATTATTACAGAATTTATAATGTTTACCCCTTAAACCACGGTATGTCACGGTGGTCGCTCAGGGGATTGACAGATAATAGCTGTAAGCGTAAGCTTCCTTCCCAGTAAATCTAAATCTATAAAGCATGGCTAAAGTAAGCAATAACATACGGGGGAATCGCATTCTCATAACGGGTGCGAATGGTTTCCTTGGTCGGTCGATTTTTGATCTGTTCCAGGCGTCTGGTTTATCTGTGCTTGCGACTGATTTGGGTGCTGTCAGTAGTGGTGTTTCCAATGCCTTCTATAGAAAAGCGGATATAACAAAAGGGGAAGAGATAAAACCCATATTAGAAAACGCAACCACAGTTATCCATGCTGCCGGTTTGGCTCATGTCTTTTCTCCCGATGCGAATTCGGGTGAGAAATTTCGACTGATCAATGAAATCGGTACCGAAAACGTAGCTGCTGCTGCCGCCGAGGCGGGTGTCCGGCATTTTGTTTTAATAAGTTCCGTCTCTGTCTATGGTCCATATACAGACGAAGCTTATGATGAACAAAGGTTATGTGATCCTGTCGGTCCCTACGCACAATCTAAATACAATGCGGAACTGCGTGCCACTAAAATTGCCCAAAAATCAGGTATGGCATTAACAATTGTTCGATTAGCTACGCTTTATGGAGAGGGCGATCCCGGTAACGTGGGGCGTCTGATTGAAACGATAGATAAAGGTTGTTTTTTTTGGGTAGGCAACGGCAGTAACCGAAAAAGTTTATTGTATAAAGGTGATGCTGCGCGGGCTGTTATGGCAATCATTCAACGGCCTGCATCGGGTGTCAATATATTCAATATTTCTGCACCACCTTGCACGATGCGTGAAATTGTTGAGGGTATCGGAGATGCGCTAGGTAAACATCCTTTACCTATACAAATTCCAGCGTCGCTGGCTTTGCTTTTAAGTAGGTGTCTGTCAAGAATACCGAATCGTCATCTAGGGGACCTTTATCAGACTGTGAAGAAATGGCTTGTCGAAGATGTTTACGATACGCGACGCTTTGAAGAAGCTTATAATTTTCAGACAAAAACAAACTTGAAAGACGGCTTAAAACGAGAAGTGGATTGGTATAAGAATAACAGGAAAATGAAAAATTAAATGTTCAAGTAGTTGATATTGAGATGATGGTGTTTATGAAGCGGCTGTTTGATCTTTTTTTTGCCCTTTTTTTGTCTCTTATTTTGTTGTTGCCTATTGCGGTTATTACAGTATTAATCAGGCTGACATCCAGGGGGCCTGCTTTGTATTGGTCTGATCGTGTGGGCGCGGATAACAGGATTTTCAAGATGCCGAAGTTCAGAACAATGCGGATTGATACACCTGCGGTAGCAACACACTTACTGAAAGATCCTGATAAATACCTGACACCGATAGGCTCCTTTTTACGCAAATCAAGTCTCGATGAACTGCCGCAGTTGTGGAGTGTTTTGATGGGTGATATGAGTTTTGTGGGGCCCAGGCCTGCGTTATATAATCAGGACGATCTGATCGCTTTGCGGACAGCAAAGGGAGTTCACCAATTGATTCCGGGAATTACCGGATGGGCACAGATTAACGGGCGTGACGAACTGCCCATTCCCGTGAAAGTAGGTTTTGATGTATATTATCTGGAAAATAAATCTTTCCTGTTGGATTTGAAAATCCTGTTGATGACTTTCACGAAAGTGGTGCGCCGCGAAGGGGTGACGCATTGATGGATAATGGGTGAAATGCGATGGGGGCAAAGAAATGGTGGATAGTTGATATTGGGCGCAAAGAGTCAGGCGAAGAAAACAGTTCTGATTTAATTACCTTCGTCGAAAGCGGGGATTTCAAAATTCTTTTGTCTGTGTAATGTGAAAGTTTAAGTTGCAATATGTTCATTATTTTGATAAGTGTTCAACATGATTAATAGAAAAATTGAGCCAATATTTCATGATTTATCCTCTCAGTATCCTGTTGTTACACTGACAGGACCAAGGCAAAGTGGCAAAACAACTCTTTGCCGAAAGGTCTTTCCGGATATGGCTTATGCCAACCTGGAGAGCCCCGATGTTCGCGAATACGCCGCCACTGATCCACGCAGATTTTTATCCGCTTACGAGGGTGGTGTTATTATTGATGAAATCCAGCGCGTTCCTCAACTTGTTTCCTATATCCAGGGTATTGTGGATGAACGCAAAAAGCCGGGACAGTTTATTATTACTGGAAGTCAGCAGTTTGAAGTCATGAACACGATCAATCAATCACTGGCCGGTCGCACAGCTCTGTTGAAGCTTTTACCATTCAGCATCTCCGAGATTCAGAAAACGACGCTCCCTGAATCACTGGATACGATAATTTTAAAAGGATTCTATCCGCATATTCATGATCATGGGTTGAATCCAACGCAGGCCCTGGGAGATTACTATGAGACCTATATCGAAAGAGATTTGCGTCAATTGATGTCTATCCGCGATTTGAGCCTTTTTCAAAAGTTTGTCAGGCTTTGTGCGGGGAGAATCGGGCAGATTCTCAATATGCAAAGTCTTGCAAATGATACCGGTGTCTCCCATACGACGGTGCAACAGTGGGTATCCCTTCTCGAAGCGAGTTATATCGTAATTTTGCTGAAACCCTGGTATCGTAATATTTCTAGGCGTCTGATCAAATCTCCTAAACTATATTTCTATGATGTTGGCCTGGCTGCCTATTTGCTGGGAATGGAGAGCGAAATTCATGTCAGTCGCGATCCGTTGAGAGGTAATCTTTTCGAGAATCTTGTGCTTATGGAGGCAATCAAATATCGTTTCAATAGGGGCAAAAAAAACGCCGTGACATTTTATCGGGACAGCCGGGGAAACGAAGTGGATATGATATTCGAAAGCGGACGAGAAGTTTTTCCAGTAGAGGTCAAAGCCGGAGAAACCATTGCGGATGATTTCTTCAAGGGCTTAAAGTATTTTTCTCGCGCGGCAGGCGAGCCATCCTATGGTGGAGGTTTGATCTATGGTGGCAAAGAGGTTCAACAACGCGGTAATTTCCGCATCTATCCCGTTACTGCGATGGAAGAGATGTTTGATTCGCTGAATAACGAAGGATTTAACTATTAAGATTTATTTCATGCACCACTCACTGATATTTGAATCCGTTCAAGAGCAAAGTTCAGGGTTATTGGATGCCGTTAGAAGTAACACCGGTAGAAGTAATCGTTGCACCACTGCCCGAAGTTTAATATAAATCTTCAGAGCAAAGGGAGAGTAACAATAATATAACCATGAAGCATCAACTTAAGAATCCTAAATTCTATTTAATGATCGTCATTGATATTGTTCTTTTCATGGTTTCTCTTTTTGCATGCTATCTACTTCGTTTTGAATTTATTTTTGTTCATATTGACTTTGAGCAAATCTATGGACTGCTTCTCTGGATGGTGCCCCTGAAATTCGTTATTTTCCTGTCCGCCGGGCTTTACCGCGGAATGTGGCGTTTTACCGGTATGAAGGATTTATGGCTGCTGGCCCAGGCCTGTCTCTTGTCAACTCTACTCGTTATAATGATTATGCTGGTCACTATCGGATTTCATGGATATTCTCGTGGCGTATTGGTCGCCGACGGTTTTATGACTTTCTTTCTGACCGGCGGCGTCCGCGTGGTTATTCGTTCTTTTTATGCGGCGCGTGTAAATCAGTTGACGAACATTTCTTTGCCGGCCAATACCCAGTTGACAAAAGTAGTGATTATTGGTGCCGGTCTGGCAGGAGAAAAAATATTACGGGAAATCATGGATAACTACACTTTGCATTATAAGGTTGTAGGCTTCATAGATGATGATACGAAAAAACATGGGCTGTCCATTCATGGAATACGGGTATTGGGCGCTGTTGATCGCTTGCCTGAAATTATCAATCGAGAAAGCATCCAGCAAATCTTTATTGCGGTTCCTTCTGCCACTGGCGATCAAATTCGGCGGATTGTGGAAGCTTGTCAGAAATCCAATATCCCTTATAAAATTTTGCCTGGCATCGGTGATCTGATTGACGGCCGGGTCAGTGTGAAATTACTCCGGGATATCAGCTATGAGGATTTGCTGGGGCGGTCACCCGTCCATCTGGATACTCAAGGCATTCGAAATTATCTGGATGGCAAAACTATTCTAATCACCGGTTGCGGTGGGTCTATCGGCTCCGAGTTATGCAGGCAGGTCATGAAATATCAGCCTCGTAAACTCA
>CAZOPH010000112.1:0-5465 GCA_964581635.1 uncultured Smithella sp. | reverse complement strand
CGTGATGAAAGCGCCGACAGCCGTTTCTGGGGTTTTGTTGACTTAAAAGATGTGGAAGGAAAAGCGCTCCTGATCTATTGGTCGTGGAACAGCGAAGAACAAGACAATCTTCTGAAGAAAATTCGCTGGCAGCGCCTGGGAAATTTGCTGCACTAATCGTCTTCACCTGCTTATCTTTTATCTTGACAGGCATGACGCCAAGTTGTATGGAGTTTCAAAATAACCTTTTAATTTGATCCGGTGAGATTGAAAAAGGACAAAGCCATGAAAAAGTTAAACTTAAAATTGATTGAAGCCTTTCTCCGCAAGGGGGAAGGCTTTTTTTATGCCTGTTTGCGAATATTCCACTGATGGTGCTCCGGATTGCTTGGGCAAAGAAACATTGTTCCAAGGATAATGAAAATTCACAATGAGTTGTAGAGGAAAACATGACTGAAAAAAAGAGCCCCAAAATCGTGATGGACAACAATGGAATTGAAAGATGCCTGACACGGATCGCTTATGAAATCTTGGAAAAGAACAAAGGCATGGATAACCTTGTCCTGGTCGGCATCCGCACCGGTGGTATCTATCTTGCCGAAAGACTTCAGAAAAAAATATCAGCGATTGAGGGGAGAGAAATTCCGCTGGGCATTCTGGATATTACGCTTTATCGCGACGATATCGCAAAATCAAAAAAGAAAGCGCCCCTGGGTAAAACAAATATTCCCTTCGATCTCACGGAGAAAAAAGTCATTCTGGTGGACGATGTTCTTTTTACCGGAAGAACCATCCGCGCCGCCATGGACGCCTTAATTGACTTTGGACGTCCCAAAATGATCCAGCTGGCCGTTCTAATCGATCGCGGCCATCGCGAACTGCCCATTCGCGCCGATTATGTCGGGAAAAATCTTCCCTCCTCCCTGTGGGAAGCCGTCAGCGTCAATTTCCTGGAAAAAAACGGCAGAGACGAAGTTGTTATTGAAGAAGAAACGTAATCAAATATCGACAAGGCAAACCTATGATGAAACTCGGGAAAAAAGACATTCTTGGCATCCAGGATATGAGCATCGCCGAGATCAACCTGATTCTGGAGACAGCGGAATCTTTTCTGGAAATTTCGACGCGCGAAATCAAAAAAGTGCCGACACTGCGCGGTAAAAGCGTGATCAACCTGTTTTACGAAGCCAGCACACGCACGCGGACATCGTTTGAAATAGCGGGGAAAAGGCTGAGCGCCGATACCATCAATATTTCCGCATCGACCAGTTCCGTCGTCAAAGGAGAGACACTGATCGACACGGCGCGCAATCTCGAAGCCATGAACCCGGACATTATTGTGATCAGACACAGCGCCGCCGGCGCCCCGCACCTGCTCGCCTCCCTGCTCCGCCAATCCATCATCAACGCCGGTGACGGCGCACATGAACATCCCTCTCAGGCGCTGCTCGACATGATGACCATTAAAGAAAAGAAAGGCAAAATCGCCGGGCTGAAAGTCGCACTGGTCGGCGATATTTTGCACAGCCGGGTCGCACGGTCCAATATTTACGGTTTGTCCAAAATGGGCGCCCAAGTGGTCGTGGCCGGTCCGGCCACCATGATGCCGCGCGATATCCATCAGATGGGCATCCGGGCTTACACAAAAATCGAAGATGCCATAGCGGACGCCGATGTCGTGATGATGCTGCGCATTCAGCTGGAGCGTCAAAAACAAAACATCTTTCCTTCACTTCGAGAATATGCCCAGCACTACTGCCTCAATCGTACCAATATTCAACTGGCCAAACCTGACGCCATCGTCATGCACCCGGGCCCCATGAACCGCGGTGTGGAAATTTCACCCGATATTGCCGATGATCCAGGCTGCTCCGTCATTCTTGATCAAGTCAATAATGGCGTTGCCGTCAGAATGGCTCTGCTTTACCTGCTCTCCGGAGGAAACGAATGAAACTTTTATTAAAAGGTGCAAGGGTGATTGACCCGTCGCAAAAAATTGATGCCCGGATGGATATTCTGATTGAAGAAGGAAAAATCGCCGGTTGCAACTCCAATATCAAAGCCTCGCAGGATGTCAGCGTTGTCGATCTGACCGGGATGATTGTTGCGCCCGGTTTGATCGATATGCACGTGCACTTGCGCGAACCGGGTCTGGAGTATAAAGAAACCATCGCCAGTGGTTCTGCCGCTGCGGTGGCCGGTGGTTTCACGTCGATTGCCTGTATGCCCAACACGGAACCGGTCAACGACAATCGCTCCGTCACGGAGTTCATACGCAGAAAAGCTGCTGAGGCGAATCTGGCCAATGTCTATCCCATCGGTGCAATCAGCATCGGTTCGGACGGCACGCAGTTAACGGAGTTCTGGGATCTCAAGGAAGCCGGAATTCTCGCTCTCTCCGATGACGGGAAACCTGTCATGGACGCGGCCCTGATGCGCCGGGCCCTCGAATATGCTTCATCGCTTGATTTACCGGTTATTCAACACTGTGAAGACAAGAATCTTTCCGCAGGCGGCCTGATGCATGAAGGATATTATGCCACAATTCTCGGATTGCCGGGTATTCCCGCCATCGCCGAAGACGTGATGGTGGCGCGCGACATTCTGATTGCCGAATACACTCGCACACGGATTCATATCGCGCATGTCAGCACGGCGGGCGCCGTCCGCCTGATTCGCGAGGCTAAAGCGCGGGGGCTGAACGTGACGGCGGAAACTGCCCCGCATTACTTCACCTTAACCGATGAATCGCTCCAGGATTATGACACCAACTACAAAGTCAGTCCGCCACTCCGCAGCGCGGCTGATGTCGCCGCCATTAAAGAAGGCCTTGCGGACGGCACGCTCGACGTCATTGCCTGCGATCATGCGCCGCACGGACGAACGGATAAAGAAGTGGAATTCGAATATGCCTTAAATGGAATCAGTGGTCTGGAAACATCTTTGGGGTTGAGCCTGAACCTTGTTCATGAAGGCGTTCTCCCCCTGCCGGAACTGATCGCCAAAATGAGTTGTAATCCGGCACGCATCTTAAATCTGCCGAAGGGCACCCTGATCAAAGGCTCCGACGCGGATATTACCGTGATCCATCCTGATCGGTCATGGACGGTCAATGTCAAAGCCTTCCGCTCGCGCGGGAAAAATTCTCCGTTTTCCGGCCGTAAAATGCAAGGACGCGCCGTTTTAACCATCGTAGGCGGAGACATTAAATACGACGGACTTGCGTCAAAAACATGAGCGCCCGTGAAAGCCATAAAACCGCCGGGTTTGTTCTGAAAAGTTTAAGCTATGGCGAGTCGGACTTAATTGTCACTTTTTACAGCCGTGAGTTCGGCAAGATCAAGGGAATCGCCAAGGGCGCCAAAAGAAGCAAAAAGCGGTTCGCCAATGTCTTTGAACCCTTTTCACTGACGAATATTATTTTTTCACGAAAAAATCGCGACGCGCTGGCGTTCATCGAATCCTGCGATATCATCGACCACTATGCAGCCATTCGCCGGGATCTGGAAAAAACTTTGACCGCTTCCTATTTTATCGATCTGACGGATCACTTCAGCCTGGAAGGGAAATCCAATGAAAATCTTTTTGTGCTGCTTGATGATTTTCTTGCCCTGTTGACACGGGAAAATGTTTCGGACACGGCTATTCGTTTTTTTGAAATGCGCCTTTTAAAAATCGCCGGATTTGAACCATCGCTAACGGCCTGCGTACGCTGCAAAACGCCTGTGATCAACGGCGCCGCTTATTACTTTTTCCCGAAAGAAGGCGGCATCTTCTGCGCCACATGTGCGCGGCCGGAAAGATATGATCAGAGCGTCTCTGCCGGCACCGTCCGCACCCTGCTTTTGGGAAAAGACATGGAGATTGAAAAAATGAAAATGGTCTGCCTTTCGGAAAGTCTCGCTTCCGAATCCCGCAATATCCTCTGCGGTTTCATTACTTACGTGCTGGGAAAAGAAGTCAAATCCCTCAAAGTCATGGAACAGGTGCGCCGGTATTGTCCTTAACGGAGGTCTCTATGCGTCGACCGGAATTACTGCTTCCCGCCGGCAATCTTGAAAAATTGCGTACCGCTTTACTTTACGGCGCCGATGCTGTTTATGTCGGCGTTCCCGGATTGAGTTTGCGGGGAACGGCCGCCGAATTGTCGCTTGATGATCTGGCCGCAGGCGTTTGTGAAGCTCATGGCCGAAATGCCAAGATTTATGCAGCCCTCAATACATTCGCGCGTAACGTCGATCTCGAGGAAGCGCGACGGATACTTCCCGGATTGATTGCAACCGGCGTGGATGCACTGATCATCAGCGATCCGGGATTGATCGGGCTGATTCGTCAAAACGCGCCGCAGATTGCGTTGCACCTGAGTACACAGGCCAATACAACAAATAGTGAAGCCGTCCGATTCTGGCAGGATCAGGGTATTCAGCGAATCATCCTGTCCAGGGAATTGAATTTAAAAGAAGTCGGGGAAATAGTCGCAGCAGTTCCCGGCATGGAACTGGAAATTTTTATTCACGGCGCGATGTGCATGGCTTATTCCGGACGCTGTTATCTGTCGGCCTTGCGCAACCGGCGCAGCGCCAACCAGGGAGATTGCTCTCAACCCTGTCGCTGGGAATACCTCTTGACCGAGGCGACGCGACCCTCCGATCCGCTGATTCTGGAAGAGGATGAAAAATTCACTTATCTGCTGAGTTCAAAAGATTTGTGCCTGCTTGGATATTTGCCGGAGGTCATCGCCTCGGGCGTTTCCAGCGTTAAAATTGAAGGACGTATGAAATCTTCTTATTATGTAGCTGCTGTTACCCGCATCTACCGGCAGGCGCTCGATGCGTTGATCCAACAAAAAGAAAAATACCACTGTAATCCGCAATGGATGGAGGAACTGAAAAAAATTTCTCATCGCGGTTATACGACCGGCTTTGCCTTTGCTGAAGAAAAAATAAATGAATCCAGCCCCTATATCAAAAACATTCAGACACATGAACCGGCGGGCATTGTCCTGGGCTACGATGAAATTCAAAAACACCTGCTCATTGAAATCCGCAATCATTTGAAAGCAGGAGAAGGCGTGGAGTTGTTACTGCCTGATGAAACCATTGAGATCAAAACGCGAATCATGATAGATGATAATGGAAACAGAATCGATCAGGCTCATGCAGGCCATCATATCCGCCTCCCCTTTCCCTTCCCTGCACCGAAAAGTGCTTTGCTGCGCAAGGCGATGAGCACAGGAAAATAGATTACTTCCCCTGAAGGGGACGCGAGGCTGAAGACTCTATCTGAAGCTATCCATCTGAAAGAAAAGCCCCCGCGGGCATGCTGCGGGGGCTTCATTCCTTAAATCCGACAAACTCTATCTTTTACTTTTACCTACTTCTTGATGATGTAATCAACAGCCGCTTCTACACGACGGTTCTCAGCCTTCCCGGCTTTCGTGGCATTGTCGGCAATGGGTTTCTCTTCGCCGTAACCTATGGCCGTCA
>CAZOPH010000111.1:0-5469 GCA_964581635.1 uncultured Smithella sp. | reverse complement strand
CATCGGCTTGCCGCACAATTCGCAAACTTCATCGGTTGTCGGCGCTTCCTGCGCGATGATTTCACCGTTTTCATTTTTCGCAGCATTCATGGTATTTTTGCATTCCGGATAACCCGAACAGGCCAGAAACTGTCCAAAACGCCCCTCTTTGACGAGCATGGGTTTACCGCATTTATTGCATTTAATGTCCGTTGTTTGTGTTTCCACGTGTTTTACCTTGCCGTTTTCATCATGTGTAAAGTTCATAGTATTTTTACATTCGGGATAATTGGAACAGCACAGAAAGCGACCGTTTTTCCCCCATTTGATTACCATGGTATTATTGCATTTCTCGCAGATAAGGTCTGTAGGTGTTTCTTCCTGCTTAACATTTCTCATCTCATCTTTTGCTTTTTTCAGTTCATCCGCGAAGAGTCCATAAAACTCCTTCAGGGTGGTTACGCGTTTACTGGTACCATCTTCAATGGCATCGAGTTTATTTTCCATATCTGCCGTGAAGGTCATATCCAAAACAGTGGGAAAACTCTTTACTAAAAGTTCGGTAACTACTGTTCCTAATTCCGTGGGGGAAAATTTTCCTTTCTCCAGGCGAACATATTCGCGATCCTGAATCGTGGAAAGAATCGCCGCGTAAGTACTGGGACGGCCGATGCCTTTTTCTTCAAGTTCCCGCACAAGTGACGCTTCCGAAAAACGCGGCGGCGGCTGAGTAAACTTCTGCTGTGTGTCGAGTTTGAGTAGCTTTAAATTTTCTTTTTCATGAACCTCAGGCAGAAGTTTGTCCACACCATTTTCTTCTTCTTTTTCGTCTTTGCCTTCCGTATAGACAATGGTGAAACCGGTGAATTTCAGGACTTGCCCCTGGGCACGGAAAATACAATTGGCGCCTGCGATGTCAATGGTAGTCTGATCAAAAACAGCCGGACTCATCTGGCTGGCCACAAAGCGGTTCCAGATGAGCTGGTAGAGTTTAAATTGTTCGGAGGATAGATATTCTTTGATAGCCTGCGGTTTGTAAGACATGCTAGACGGACGGATGGCTTCATGCGCGTCCTGGGCTTTTTGTGTGTTCTTATAGGCATGGGTCTTGGATGGCAGATAATCGGATGAATAATTATTTTTAATGTAATCCCGCACGGCAGTGAGGGCTTCGTCAGCGATGCGATAAGAGTCGGTTCGCATATATGTGATCAGACCGACAGAGCCTTCTTTGCCCAGATCAATGCCTTCATATAATTTCTGGGCTACGCTCATGGTTTTCTTTGCCGAAAATCTCAACCACCGGGATGCTTCCTGTTGTAGCTTGCTGGTTGTGAAAGGCGGCAGGGCTGAACGCTTGAGTTCTTTTTTCTCCAGCTTTTCGACCATAAAGGAAGCTTTTTTAATTTCGGCGGCAAGTTTGGCCGACTGTTCTCCATTACTGACCTTTGCCTTCTTGCCGTCAATCTTGTGCAGTTTGGCTTCAAAGGGAGGCGGATTTATTCCTTCAAATTGCGCCACCAGATTCCAGTACTCTTCCGGAATAAATTTATTAATTTCCTCTTCCCGTTCGCAGATCATCCGCACAGCAACCGACTGAACGCGGCCCGCGCTCAGGCCTCTTTTGACTTTGTCCCATAAAACAGGACTGATCTGATAACCGACCAGCCGGTCCAGAATACGCCGCGTCTGCTGTGCTTCATATTTATCGAAATCTAATTTTAATGGATGATTGATGGCTTCCAATACGGTGTTCTTTGTTAAATCATTAAAAAGAACGCGATAGATATTTTTATTTTTTTTTGTGCCGATCACATCGGAAATATGCCAGGCGATGGCTTCCCCTTCGCGATCCGGGTCAGGTGCCAGATAGATATTTTCCGCAGTCTTGGCCGCTTTTTTCAATTCGTCAATAATCTTCTTTTTGGTTTCAATAACATGGTAGGTGGGCTCAAAATCTTTTTCCAGATCAATACCAAGCGTGCTTTTCGGCAGATCTTTGATATGTCCCATGGAAGCGACCACATTGAAATCCCTGCCAAGAAATTTTTTTATTGTTTTAACTTTTGTGGGTGATTCCACAACGATTAATGAATTTACCATAACAACTCCTAAGATTTCGCCGCACCGTATAGATGCTCACATAACATTTGTAAAGCTTTTTATTAGTGAAACTCCAATTTTGCGAGCGAAGCTCATGAAAATTGGTTAGTTTCACTTATCCCGCAAAGCGGAGGGCAGTATGCCCGTGGTTAGTGAAACTCCAATTTTGCGAGCGAAGCTCATGAAAATTGGTTAGTTTCACTTATCCCGCAAAGCGGAGAGAATGATTCCCATAAAGCTCTCCAGGGAATTCATTCCCGTGGTTCCTTAAGGGAAAACAATTTGCCCGGATGTTGTACAATCATTTCTTTTAACTCCAACGTAATCAGAGCGCTCAACACATCAGCGACGGGCAAGCCTGTGCCTGCAATAATATCGTCGGCATGCATTTTTTCCTGAGGCATTCCCTTCAAGATCGTCTGCTCGATGAAACTTAGCGAATCAACCTTTTGTTCAGCGTCTGTTAGGGCATTGCCTGCAAAAAGAATCTCCTGCTTGCGGCGTGTCTGCCGTGCAGGTGATTGTTCCAGCTGAGGTAGAATATCTTCAAGAATGTCGTCGATGTTTTCTACTAATTTGGCGCCCTGTTTGATCAGGCTGTTGGTCCCGCGTGAAGAAGCGGAATCAATGGTGCCGGGAATCGCAAAAACCTCGCGCCCCTGTTCCATAGCCAGTTTTGCCGTGATGAGAGAGCCGCTTTTTTCTCCAGCCTCTACAACAACTACGCCATAGGACAAGCCGCTGATGATACGGTTACGCGCCGGAAAATTATACGAGAGAGGCTGAGTTCCCAAGGGAAATTCTGAGATTACCGCGCCGTTTGAAGAAATGGCGGTAAATAATTTTTTGTTTTCCGGTGGATAAATCACGTCCAGACCGCTGCCCAGGACGGCAATCGTGCGTCCCTTTGCAGCCAGAGCACCGCGATGCGCGCAGGAATCAATGCCCCGTGCCATACCACTGACAATCGTAATACCTCTGAGCGCGAGTTCCCGGCTGATTCTGTCTGTCGTATATCTGCCGTAAGTGCTGGCATTTCTCGAACCCACAATGGCGAGAGGGACATCCTCTTTATCCAAGTGACCCAAAATGTAAAAAAAGGCAGGTCGGTCATAAATATTGAGAAGATTGTGCGGGTAAAGTTCATCAAGATAGGTAACGACGCTAATTCCCATTTTATCAAGGATATCCATTTGGCGAAGAATGTTATCCCAATCTTTAAAGGAAACAATGGCTGCCGCGCTTTTTTTACTTATGCCGGGGATCGCTGAAAGCTTGTGAATGGTTGCCGAAAAAACAGCGGCCGGTGAGCCGAAATGATTCAGTAGCGGTTGAAACGACGCATTTCCGATTCCATCAATGGACTTTAAGGCAATCCAGTATTTTAAATTTTCATAATTCATAAGGTAATTTTCGATTGGGCGTCTATATTTCACACCCAGTTATTATTCACGGGTTTTTTGAAAAAATTGGAGCGCAAGTTACATCTTCTTGATGATCTCTGTCAAGTCTTTTAAAATTATTGCGTAAAATTCATCTTTGAGCTAGTAAGCCTTAAATAATTTTTTAAGAGGGAACCATGTTTAAGAAATTTATTTATTTTATTTCGATGTTTATGGTTGTGAGTTTTTGTTCAATCAACGCATATACGCAGCCTGTTTCAACTCATAAAATAAAAAAACAACCCTTTCCCAACATGGTCAATGCTACAAATAATGACCAGGAAGAACAGCGTCCTGTTCTCACTGTTACGCCGAGGGAAATTGATCTGGGAGCCATTAAACCAGGTGAAATTGCATTTGGAGAGTATAGTTTAAAAAATATAACACCGGGAGAACTAAAATGGTCAATGTCATGTCCGACTGACTGGGAGAGCGTCACCGATAATACCCTTAAAGGTACGGCATCTAGCGAACCGACCTACCTGCGTCTGGAATTGGCGATCATAGAAAGTAATGCGAATGTCTCAGGTGGAAAAACAAGAATTTCCACCTATCGGACCAGCATGAAGATGGAGGCCGCGGGTAAAGAGCTTATCTGCCAAAAAACCTTAAAAGCCGGCCAATACCGAGAGGGAATCATTATGACGTCAACCGGCGGTCAAAGAACAATTTTTTTGGATTTCCGAATTCATGCGTTGCAGGAGATTCCCTCCATCAGCTTAAATCCGCAGCGTCTGGATTTGGGTGTGCAGCTACCGGGTAAAATCATATCAAAAAGAATAGAGCTGACCAATAGGGGTAGAGAAATGTTGAAATGGTCAGTTGTTCCGTTAGAAGCCAAGTCCAATGAATTAATGCAGGAACTACAGAAAGAAAGATATTTTTCATTTCAAAACGAAGAACCGCAGGAACCGGGTAAATACGTTACGCCCGAACATCTGAAAGATGCCATGGAATTAATGGGAAAGTGGACGGCGAAAAACGGTTACCCCATAAGCAAAGGTACCGCGAGCGCGATCAAATTTCGGTTTAACGGCACCGGCCTCAGCATATTCTTACAGTCCCATACAGAAGACGGCAGCTGTTCCATCTATCTTGATGAAGTCAGACTGAATCTTCCGGATGTCTTATCCGGAGAATGGGAGAAGAAGGAACTGCTGATTGCCGAGGGACTGACAGAAGGTCCACATACCGTTACAGTTGTCGTCAAAGAGGGCAGTTTGGAACTGGAGGGCGTAAAGGTGTTCGGTAAGGATATTACCCGAGGACCCAAGGGCTGGATCACTGTCTATCCCGTTTCAGGCACAACGATGAGTGAAACGGATTATATCAATGTTAAAGTAGATACGTCCTATTTTGCTCCAGGTTATTACGGCGATCAGATCTTCTTTAAATCGAATGTTGGAGAAGCTATTGCAGAAGTATTTGTAGATGTCCTTCCTGATGCCGGGAGCAAAGTCATTGATGTTTATTTATATTCAAAAGATCATGACTATCTGTTGACCATGGATCCCCAGGCGGAATCCAGAAGATTGATTCAGAATGGTTATATAAAAGAGGGCATCGCCTTTCGTCTTTTCGCGCCGCAAACTCCCGGGACAATGAGTTTTTACCGTTGGTATAATCCTCTTCTCAAAGATCATTTTTACCATTATGACCGAACCGGCGGCGGGAAAAAACTAGACGGTTATGTTTACGAAGGTATCATTGGTAATATTGCAACATCTCGAATGACTAACACACGGGAATTGTATCGTTGGTTTAACCCGTCAACAAAAAGGCATTATTATTCGACAAATCCTAAAGGAGCAACCGGAAAAAGAAGAGGCTACCGTTTCGAAGGCATCGCCGGTTATGTAAGGTAAGACAAAATCCCGGAGCATTAGACCTTGACAAAAAAAGGAAGAGGGGATATTAGGCTACTTCTTTTTTGGTGCAGGATTAA
>CAZOPH010000110.1:0-5509 GCA_964581635.1 uncultured Smithella sp. | reverse complement strand
ACACGTTTTATGAATTCGATCGTCATATGATTCATGAAAAATACCAAAATGTTTATCAGGTCATCAGCCGCAACGATTTTGAAAAATAAGTAATTGAATTTTGTTCAGGTTCCCAATATTTAAGTTATCATAGAAATTCAACCTTTCGATTGAAAAAAAATCTACGAAGGGAGGAGTTATGCAGAGATTTGATCAAATCGACAAATTAAAACTAAGGGAATTGCTTAACAGAAATTGGATGACTCATGATAGCATGTGGTTTTATCATTGCCTTCAGGAATGCGGTATTGAAAAAACCAATAAAGTTAATAAAGCAGCTGTAAGAAGTATGGGACAGATTGAAGTTAAGAGGATCAAAAAAGCACTTGAAATCAATGATGTCAGAACATTTTACGATTTAAAATTTCTTATTGAAGAAGGATTTGAAATCATTCGTGCAGATTTCATGAAGTTCAACCTGAGTTTTCCTTCACATAACGTCTTTCAATGGGACATGCCAAACTGTTTCGCCTTTGAAGGAATTACAAAGATGGGAGCGATTGAACATTACCAATGCGGTATTATAGACAGAGTATTGGGATGGTTCGATACCTTGAAAATTGAATATAGCTGCACGCCACACGAAGAAGGCTGTTTATTACACAAAACTGGAAAATGTTCATGGGAATTTAGATTTAATTTTGAGAATTGATTGTCTTGTTCTATGAAATTTAGACTGTTTTTAATGCAATACTGAAGCTTTCAAACGGCAATCCTCACATCCAACAACTGTTCACTAATGAAACCTAGTGTATGGATTTACTCAACAACCGCAAGGTGAAAAGCATTGGAAAATCCAAATGAAGGAAAAAGACCGAAAGTCGTCATTGTGGGCGGGGGCTTTGGGGGCCTGTGGGCGGCACGCACCCTGGCTAATCAGCCCGTAGATGTGGTGGTGATCGACCGCAATAATTATCACACCTTTCTGGCGCTTCTTTATCAAGTAGCTGCTGCGGAGCTAACTGCCGAAGACATTGCCTACCCCGTGCGCAGCATCTTCTGGAAAACATCAAACATAGATTTTATTCTGGCGCACGCGCGGGGGATTGATTTACAGCATCATCAAATCGAGACGGATGGTGAAACCATATATTATGATTATCTGATTCTGGCAAACGGTAGCGTCACTTCAACCTTCGGTGTGCCAGGTGTTAAAGAACACGCCTATTTCCTCAAAACACTGGAAGAAGCCGTCACCCTGAAAAATCATATCATCTGCTGCTTTGAGGCGGCGGCGAGAGAACCGAACACGAATAGAAAAAATAGTTTGCTGACATTTGTTATCGTCGGCGGCGGTGCGACCGGCGTGGAATACGCTGGAGCGCTTACGGAACTGATCCATGGTCCGCTGATGAAAGATTACCCAGGCCTTGATTTTTCTGAAACACGGATCATTCTGCTGGAAGCAGCCGAACAACTGGTTTCGTCCATGCCTTCGACCATCCGGGACTACACGGCCAAAAAACTGCGGGAAATGGGCGTGGAGGTGTGCTTAAAGGAGGCCGTCGCCGAAGTATACCCGGACAGAGTCGTTTTAAAAGGTGCGGAGTATATTGAGACGAACACCGTTGTCTGGACGGCGGGTGTTAAGGGAGAAGGACTTGCTGCCGCTTCAAATATCTTGGTTACACGCGATGGACGTGTGGCAGTTAACGAAATGCTGCAGATCCCTGAACAGCAGAATGTTTATGTGATCGGCGATCTGGCCTCTATCAAGGAAGGTCAGCGTATCCTGCCAATGGTCGCACAGGTGGCCATACAATCCGGTGTCACATCTTCGCAAAACATATTAAGGCAAATTTCGGGGCTGGCGCCACAACCTTTTATCTATAAGGATCGTGGTTCAATGATAACCATTGGCCGTAAAGCTGCCGGAGTCGCTATCGGCACCAGGACATTTACTGGATTTTTTGCCTGGGTGATGTGGTTGGCCATCCATCTTTTTAATCTCATCGGTTTTCGCAACCGGATTATGGTTTTAATCAATTGGGCATGGGATTACCTGCTCTATGAACGAGCCGTGCGTTTTGTTTTCCCATCAGAAACAATTTCCCATTCTAAATCATCGTCCTGTTCCTCCGGGACCCTGCATGACCATGATCTGCATAAAGGATAATCAAAATAATCATTTACGAAGTCGTCAAATAATTTGAGAATGAAAATGTCAAAGCCTCCAAAGGTAAATTGTAAAAAGAAACCAAGGTTATAAAGCAGGAAGTATCTTGACAAACCTGCCAGGATAATTACTATTAAATAAATAGTAAATGTAAACCATTGAGATTAATATTAAAAACATCATTTGAAGGGATGACCTAGAAAGGGGTAAGAGTTAATGAAGAAAATTTATTTGTTTGCTGTTTTAGCATTAGTGCCGCTCTTAACCATGTGCGCAGGACCTTATGGTCGTATGATGGACGGTTGGGATCGAGCTGGAGGTTATGGATGCCCCTTTGGATTTGCTGATGGATATGGAGGTATATTTATGGGGATACTTTTTTTAGTTTTACTCGGTGTAGTGATTAACTTGATTGTTCAAAATGTTAGATTGAAGAATGAGACTGGGCAGAGACAGGAGTCACCCATAGACATTCTAAAAAAGCGTTATGCCAAAGGAGAGATAACAAAAGAAGACTTTGATCGAATGAAAAGCGAACTACAATAAATTTATATCGATCATTATTGTAAGCTACTGACCGGCCTTTCTGGGCGGTCAGTAGCTTACATCATAAAAACACCGACTGCTATAGACTGCACCCCACCGATTGGACAAAGTATGTTAGAGTAGTTGACAGGATCATAAGGCCCTCGTTCCGGCGCCTTTGGAGGATGACATTTATAGCAAATTCATCAACGGATAAATCCCGAAGGAGTCCTGGAGAATGAAAATTAAAGCGGCAGCCATACAACTGGCCACAAAAATTGCGGATTCAGACACGAACATCGCGAACTGTGAACGTCTGTCCTTGCAAGCGTTAAGGGAAGGGGCGTACTGGATTGCCTTGCCGGAATTTTTCAACACCGGTGTCAGCTGGAACAAAAAAATCGCTTCTGCAATACAATCTTCGGACGGAAAGGCTGCGACATTCCTGCGCGATTTCTCCGTAAAACACCATGTATTAATCGGCGGTTCGTTTTTATGCCGGTTGCCGGACGGTGGTGTGCGCAACCGTTATCAATGTTACGCCGGCGGCACGTTAATCGGCCAACATGATAAAGATCTGCCGACCATGTGGGAAAACTATTTTTACGAAGGCGGACGGACAGACGATATCGGAGTGCTGGGCGTTCATCAGAATGTCAGAATCGGCGCGGCTGTTTGTTGGGAATTCATGAGGACCATTACCGCCCGGAGGCTTGCAGGCAAGGTAGATGTCATCATCGGTGGTTCCTGCTGGTGGAGCATACCGACAAATTTCCCGCGTTTTCTTCAAAACAGATGGGAACCGGCCAACCGACACGCTTCTCTAGCCGTGATACAGGATAATGCGCGTCTGATTGGTGTTCCGGTGATTCATGCCGCTCATTTCGGGCAGATCGAATGTCCGATGCCCGGTTTGCCGATGTCATATAAGGGATTTTTTGAGGGGAACGCGGCCATCGTGGATGCCGACGGCAAGCTGATCGCGCATCGCGGCCCGGAAGAGGGGGAGGGTATCGTCTGCGCGGAAATATTCCCTCAAGCGAAGAACAATGCCGATAAGATACCGGATCGTTATTGGCTGCGCGGCAGAGGTTTTCTGCCGGCCATAGCCTGGCACTATCAAAAATGGCTGGGACGGAGATGGTATCGGCGGAATGTCCACAAGGCATGAAAGAAATTGCTATAATAAGCGATCCTATTGAAGAGGGTCATCAGGCGACGACAGGATCGCAGATCCGCCATATTTCGCGATCAACATTCCGAATTGACATTAAATAAGACACTCCATATATTCACACCCGATAAAGACAGGTTATAGTCAACTCATTTAATACGACGGAGGCATCCAATCCATGGGTATTCAGAATGGAGAACAGATCTTGGAAATGATGCGATCCTATCAGGTTCCCTGTATGTTGGCCGCAGCAGCTGACCTGGATTTGTTTGAGAAGCTGGTCTCCGTGCCCCGGACGGCCACAGAAGTTGCAACGGCCACCGGCTACGACCTCCGCGGGGTGACTATTCTGCTCGACGCGCTGGCGGCGGTAAAGATTATCGTCAAGAAGAACAACCATTACTCGATATCCCCGGAACTTGTCCCATACCTGTCTGAAGAATCTCCGCAGAGCGTCATCGCCATGATACGTCATCAGGCAAACTGCCTGCGCCGCTGGTCGCGGTTGCCGTGGACTATAAAAACTGGAAAGCCGGATGATCCCGGGCCAAGCATCCTTGGAAAAGAAGCCGATACGGCATCGTTTATCGAAGCGATGAATGTGGTGTCCCATGGCATAGCAGACAAACTGATCCAGGAAATCCACCCCGGCAACGTACGCTGTGTATTGGATCTGGGTGGTGCATCGGGATCCTGGACGCTGGCCTGGCTAAAGGCGGAACCAACCTCACGCGCCATCATCTTCGATCTGCCTTATGTGATTCCCATTGCCTGTGAACGCTTAGCCGCTTCGCCGTTTAAAGCCCGGGTTGAACTACAGGCCGGGGACTTTAACACCGATGACCTGCCCAAGGGAGCCGACCTGGCCTGGGTTAGTGCGATTATTCATCAGAATTCCCGGGACCAGAACCGTGCGCTTTACCAGCGTGTTGCCACTGCGCTGGAGCATCATGGATGGATCTACATTCGTGACATCATCATGGATTCTTCCCGCACGGCGCCGGTAGCCGGTGCGCTGTTTGCCGTCAACATGCTGTCGGGCACCGAAGGCGGTAACTGCTATAGCTTTGCAGAGATTCAGGAGGATCTTCAGTCGGCCGGATTCACCGGTGTTGAACTGGTCCGGCGCGACGAAGGCATGCACTCGATCGTGAGGGCGCGCGTGCGATAGATTGAACCATGGCCGGCGACTATAACTTCCTCTTCTAAGGAAGATGTCAAGTATCTTCTTTGTTCATAAATCCCACTGCGTTGAAGGCATTGCCGATGTCAACCCCGACAATGAGGGTTGTGTTCCTGATTTTTTGACGACGGGCCGCCTGTCTGTTATAATCACTCTTGGACATGGTCTTTTCTCCTTTCTGCTATTGTTGTTTTGGCTATTCAACTTTAACAGATCGAAAATACCATGTCCGCTCTTATTTTCCTTATAGTAAGCTGTAAGCAAGTGATCAGTATTTATTACGGATACGCTAGCTTTTTAAATATGTAATAAATATTATTCACTTCTTACCAATATTGATGTTGATCTTGGAGCCCTCGGCGCCGGGCACGGTGCTGTTCTCAATGCATGCATTTCCTAATCGAGTGAAATTGATCTAGTGGATTTGGTACTTATCAGTCTTAAATATACCATAAGGAGGATAGTATGATTG
>CAZOPH010000109.1:5310-5628 GCA_964581635.1 uncultured Smithella sp. | reverse complement strand
CGTTCATTCACCGGTTGGTAAAGTTTCTTTTGGCGCTGAAAAATTAAGCGAAAACATCAATGCACTTCTGGAAACCATCATCAAGTTGAAGCCGGCATCCAGCAAGGGAACCTATATTAAGAGTATTGCAATATCCAGTACGATGGGTGCGGGTGTGAGAATTGATCCTCTGGATATTAAGAGTGCAAGTTAAATTATAGGCATGAATTTACAGAAGGTACTTCTATAAGAAAGCACCTTGCATGCATGAATAAAAGTAGTATAGGTCGAAGACAGCAGGTACAGATAAAGTTTAAACGTAAGGCGGCCTGCCGAGAC
>CAZOPH010000109.1:0-5300 GCA_964581635.1 uncultured Smithella sp. | reverse complement strand
GGAAAACGGGAATCGGTGTTTGTGAGTGTAAGCCGTTTTCTATTCTGTATGTGGCTAGATTCTCCGGCCTCAAGTAAAAAAAATTTTTGAAAGGAGGCTGATATATTGGATCGGAGAACGAAAGAACAAATTGTATCCGAGCTTCAGGAGAAACTCAAACAGGCCAATCTGGGTATTTTGACCAGTTTCAACGCAATGAACGTTTTTAAAATGGAAGCCCTGAGAGGCTCATTGCGTAAGAACGATGCGGAATTAAAAGTTGTCAAAAACACCTTGCTGGGTATTGCCTCAAAAGAGACCGGCTTTCATGTTTTAGCGGACCATTTCAAATGGCCCGTTGCTGTTGTCTTGAGCTATAAAGACCCGGTTGGGCCGACGAAGGCGTTGATTGAGTTTGCCAAGAAAAATCCTGAATTGGAAATCAAAGTCGGAGTGCTCGACGGTAAACTGTTAACGAAATCGGATCTTACCGCTTTGGCCGAATTACCCAGCAGAGAGGTTCTTCTGGGTAAATTGGTTTCCGTCATGGCGGCGGTGCCGACATCGTTTGTCACGGTTTTGAGCGGTGTTCCAAGAAGCTTTGTGCAAGTGCTCAATGCCTATTGCGACAAGAAAAAAACTTTAAACTAAAAAAATACATACTTAAAGAGGAATAGAAAAATGGCTGATCAAATAACAAAAGAAGATGTCATCAAATTCATTGAAAACATGACCGTGCTGGAGCTCTCCGCTCTGGTTAAAGAACTGGAAGAAAAATTTGGTGTTTCGGCCGCCGCTCCGATGATGGCCGTTGCCGCCGCTCCCGGCGCCGCTTCCGGCGCCGCTGCTGCCGAAGAACAGACTGAGTTCAATGCCATTCTTACCGGTTTTGGCGCAGAAAAGATTCAGGTCATTAAAGTGGTCCGCGCGATTACCGGATTAGGCCTGAAAGAAGCTAAAGATCTGGTGGAAGGTGTGCCCAAGGCGATTAAGGAAGGTGTCTCTAAGGACGAAGCAGCTGATATCAAAAAGAAAATTGAAGAAGTGGGCGGTACCGTCGAGATTAAGTAAACTAATCTCTTATTTTTTATTTTATTTTTAAGGATACTATGGGCGACTTTAGAAAAAATTTTGGCCGTGTAAAACAAATACAGGAAATTCCCAATCTGATCGAGATCCAGACACGATCTTACGAAAAGTTCCTGCAAGCCGATGTACCGCTGGCGAAGCGACGCAACATCGGCTTGCAGGGCGCTTTCAAAAGCGTGTTTCCCATTTCAGACTTCAGCGGAAAATGTTCTCTGGAGTTTGTCAGCTACAAGATTGGTGATGTCCGGTATGATATGAAGGAGTGCATTCAGAAGGGTATGACCTATGCGGCTCCTTTGAAAATTTTGGTCAGACTGGTGGTGTTTGACACCGACCGGATTGCCGACGGCAAGATCAATCGTGAAGCGGCTGAGACCAAGCCGATCCGTGACATTAAAGAGCAGGAAATTTATTTCGGTGAAATTCCACTCATGACGGAAAACGGCACGTTTATCGTCAATGGATCGGAGCGCGTGATCGTCAGTCAGTTACACCGATCGCCTGGTATCTTTTTTGACCATGACAAAGGAAAGACCGTTGCTTCCGGTAAACTGATTTACTCGGCACGAGTGATTCCTATTCGCGGGTCTTGGCTGGATCTGGAATTTGATTCCAAGGATTTGCTTTATGTCAGAATCGACCGCCGCCGAAAAATGCCTGTCACCATTCTGTTGAAAGCCATGGGCAATTCGACGGAATTTATCTTAAACTATTTTTACAACATCGAAAAAATAACCCTCGAGGGCGAAAAGGTTTATTTCGCGGTTGATGAATCTCTGTCCGGTCAAAAAGCGCCGGAAGATATTAAAGATCCGAAAAGTGATGAAGTAATTGTTAAAAAAGGGCGTAAACTCACCAAACCTCTGCTCAAGAAAGTCATGGAGGCCGGGGTTAAACGTGTGGCCATCAAAGAGGCGGATTTGACCGGGAAAGTCCTTTCATCGGATGTTCATGATCCCAGTACTGGAGAGATTCTTTTCCGTTGCAATGAAGAGTTACCATTGAATGGACTTGAGATTGCTCAGGAAAAGGGAGTCAAGGAATTGAAATTCATTCACATTGATGAAGACCTCGATAACGCCTCTATCCGTGATACATTGCTGATGGATCGCATCGATACTGCAGAAGACGCAATTATGGAGATCTACCGAAGGCTTCGTCCCAGCAATCCTCCAACGCCGGAAACCGCAGCGAAGTTTTTCAACAGCCTATTTTTTGAGACCGAAACATACGATTTATCAGATGTCGGCCGCGCGAAGATGAACTATAAACTGCGTTTGAATGTTTCGACGGATTTAACTGTATTGCGCAACGAAGATATTCTGTCTTCTGTCAAATATCTCATCGATTTGAAAAACGGGGTCGGCGAGTGCAGTGTGGATGACATTGATCACCTGGGAAACCGACGCGTGCGCTCGGTAGGCGAACTTATTGAAAATCAGTACCGCATCGGCCTGGTTCGCATGGAACGGGCCATTAAGGAAAAAATGAGTTTGCAGGATATCGAAACCATGATGCCGCACGATCTCATCAACGCCAAACCCGTATCAGCGGTGGTTAATGAATTTTTCGGTTCCAGCCAATTATCCCAGTTTATGGATCAGACCAATCCGCTGTCGGAAATAACCCATAAGCGACGCCTGTCTGCTCTGGGACCCGGCGGTTTGACGCGCGAGCGCGCAGGCTTTGAAGTTCGCGACGTTCATTCGACGCATTACGGGCGTATCTGTCCGGTCGAAACGCCGGAAGGTCCGAATATCGGCTTGATAGTGTCTCTCAGTACTTATGCCCGTGTTAATGAATTTGGATTCATAGAAACACCGTACCGCATGGTCGAAAACGGCAAGGTCATGGAAGATGTGAAATTTATGACAGCCATCGAAGAAGAAAATGAAATGATCGCGCCTGCCGACCGACCACTCGATAAAAAAGGGAAATTTATAGAAGAACTTATTTCGGTTAGAAAAGGCGGCGACTTTGTCTCTGCTATGCCGGAAGACATCAAACTGATGGATGTTGCCCCCAATCAGCTCGTTTCCGTCGCTGCTGCTCTGATTCCGTTTCTAGAACATGACGATGCCAACCGCGCGTTGATGGGATCCAACATGCAGCGTCAGGCCGTACCACTGATGTGTCCAGAAGTGCCGGTGGTCGGCACAGGAATGGAATCCATTGTCGCCCGCGATTCAGGCGCTGTAGTCATTGCGAAGAGGTCGGGTGTCGTTGAAACTGTGGACGCTTCGCGCATCGTGATCCGCGCCGATAAACCGGAAGAAGATGGCCTTGATACCGGTGTTGATATTTATACGTTATCTAAATATCAACGCTCCAATCAGGACACCTGCTTTAACCAGAAACCTATTATTGCTGTTGGCGATCGTGTCCAGAAGAGAGATATCTTGGCCGATGGTCCGGCGACGGATAACGGCGAATTGGCGTTAGGGCGCAATGTGATGGTCGCCTTCATGTCCTGGGGTGGATACAACTATGAAGACTCCATTCTGGTCAGTGAAAGAATTGTCAAGGAAGATATTTACACATCGATTCATATTGAAGAGTTTGAAACCATGGCCCGCGATACCAAGCTGGGCAAGGAAGAAATAACACGGGATATTCCCAATGTTGGTGAGGAAGCGCTTCGTAATCTTGATGAAAGCGGGATTATTCGTATTGGCGTGTCCGTAAAACAGGGAGATATCCTGGTCGGCAAGATTACGCCTAAAGGAGAGACGCAGCTGTCCGCCGAAGAAAAACTCCTTCGCGCCATTTTCGGCGAGAAAGCGAGTGATGTGAGAGATACCTCTCTGCGTGTCCCGCCGGGTGTGGAAGGTACCGTGATCGACGCCAAGATTTTTACGCGCAAAGGTGCCGATAAAGATTTACGTTCACAGTCTATTGAAGAAGACGCGATTGAGCAGTTGACGAAGGATCGTGATGATGAAATCCGTATTCTGGCGGAGTCCATGAAGAAGGATATCGCAAAACTGGTGATTGGCAAAACGTCAGCAGGCAAAATCGTTGATGTGAAAAAGAAAACCCTTCTGAAAAAAGGCGAGAAAATCACCAAAGAAATCTGGCTGGAAATTCCTTTCACCTACTGGAAAGAAATCACCCTAGCTGAAAATGACGGTTCGGAAGAAAAACTGACGAATCGGCTTTCCGTAATGGAAAGAAAAATAGATTTTGTTAAAGCCCATTTTGAAGAAAAGCTCGACAAAATTAAAGCCAGCGACGAATTACCACCCGGTGTCATCAAGATGGTGAAAGTATATATCGCCATCAAAAGGAAACTGTCCGTTGGCGATAAAATGGCCGGGCGTCACGGCAATAAAGGTGTTTTATCCAGAATTCTTCCGGAAGAAGACATGCCGTATTTTGCCGATGGTTCAACCGTCGATATCATACTGAATCCTCTAGGCGTTCCATCCCGTATGAATGTCGGACAGATTCTTGAAACGCATTTGGGCTGGGCTGCAAAATCGATCGGCGAGGGTTTAAATGAATTACTGGAAAAGAATAACAATCTGAATTCGATCAAAAGTGATTTGAAAAAAACATATTCATCCCCCGATTTTGATGAATTTCTGGAAAAAGCTTCCACGGAAGATATTAGACGATTTGTTGGCCGCCTGAGAAAAGGCATGCTGGTGGCCAGCCCGGTTTTTGACGGTTGTCCCGAGGCGCAAATTCGCAAATTGCTGGATACGGCCGGACTGCCGGAGACGGGCCAAGCGGTCTTGTTCGATGGCCGAACCGGTGAGCCGTTTGATCAGGAAGTAACAGTCGGCATTATCTACATGCTAAAACTGCATCATCTTGTTGATAATAAAATTCATGCCCGTTCCATCGGACCCTATTCACTGGTCACACAGCAGCCTTTAGGCGGTAAGGCACAATTCGGTGGTCAGAGACTCGGAGAAATGGAAGTGTGGGCTATGGAAGCTTACGGCGCTTCCTATACCCTGCAGGAATTCTTAACCGTCAAGTCAGACGACGTTGCCGGGCGCACGAGGATTTATGAATCCATCGTCAAAGGCGAACATACATTCGAGCCGGGTCTACCGGAATCTTTCAATGTGTTGGTGAAGGAGCTCCAGAGCCTCGGATTAGACGTGGAATTGATTGAGGAAGAGTAAGCTTTCCAATTTCACTTAAGTTTTTAAATAGTAGGAGACAAATCTGTGGAAGACGTTTTCAGTTATTTTGAAAAACCAAAAAATCCGATCAGATTC
>CAZOPH010000108.1:2836-5634 GCA_964581635.1 uncultured Smithella sp. | reverse complement strand
GGATTGGTCAATACCGGTTTGGTGCAGAGCGTGAAAATTCATGCCAGACCGGAAGAAGCGGATAAATTACGTGAATTAGCCCCCAAAATAGCCATCACGCCGGATAAGGTTGCAGATTTAATTATCAAGTCGATTCGTAACCGTAAATTCATGGTTATAACTTCCTTCGATATCAAGTTATTCTATTTTTTCAAAAAGTGTTGCTTCCCGATTTATCATCTTGTGATGCTGGCGATTACCAGACTCATGGACAAATCACTCAGAAGGGATGTTTGAAAATAAAATGAATATAAGGAGGTCATCATGCTGCTTGCAGATATGTTGGTTCATCCGGACTTTAACATGCGAATGCAGGCCGTAGCGGCGCCGTTCAGAACAAAAGCCGGTATTCCTTTCAGGGTGCACCAGGCGGGAATTGTGGTGCCGGATGCAGAAGCGGCGGCGGCCTCGCTTGAAGGGCAGGGTTTCGGGCCCTTTATGATTGCAGCGGCGACACTTCCCAGCTGGACCGAACGCAAGGCAGAAGGCAGGTTCGGCGGTAAGTATTATTCGTACGGTGGCATGGTTGCAGATGAAGACCGGTAAGCGGTGCATCGATTTCGGCTGATTCTCCTTTGAAAATATAGACTTCAGATGGCAAGCTTCAGCATTAACGAAACCTAATTTGCCGGTGTTTGCAAAATCAAATCCGGGAAGGGAGGTACCATAGCGATGGAAGGTTGGACGGAAGAAGAAATAAAAGACAAGAACTTAATGGCACCATGCGGCCTATATTGCGGCGCATGCGGTGTTTACATTGCAACAAGGGATAAGAATGAAAAATTCAAAGAGGTCATGGGCAACCTCTATCAGACAAAAAAGGAAGATACAGAATGTTATGGCTGCATGCAAAGCGAACCGCCGAAAAAGCTCTACGGCTATTGCACCATGTGCACGATCAGGAATTGTGTGCGGGGGAAAGGTTATTACTCCTGCCATCAATGCAGCCAGTGGCCATGCAGCATGATAGAAAATTTCGGTCTGGCCACAGGTCTTCGGGTCATGAAAAGGGCGATCCCCTTATGGCGTGCCAAGGTAGCCGAACTGGGTGATGAGAAGGGCAGCGTGGAATGGGCGCGGGAGGAGTTGGAGCGTTATCACTGTCCTGCCTGCGGAAAGCCGCTTTTTAGAGGAGCAAAGCGCTGCAGGGCTTGTAAGGCGGAGGTCGCCGAGGCATTGGATGGGACATTGTAAATCCGCGCAAAGATAATCTTAGCGAAACTTTGTTTTAGAATCAAAAGAAGCGTTTACGTATCTGCCTTATTCAAAGAGGTTATTTATGCCCTATAATCATCACCTCTTTTCTTTTGTCTTTTACGTCGAACCGATGGTAATTTTATGGGCCAAGGATTGCCCTCTTTTTAAAAATTCAGTTTTCTTTCTTGACAAATAAGGAAAGTTTTGCGCTCTTATGCGGCGCAAAATTCAATTTCAGGCAGGTATTTCATGAAATGCTTTTTCGATCCAAAATCCGTTGTTGTCATTGGCGCATCCAATGCCCCTTTCAATCTGGGAGCCACTATCTGTAATATGTTGAAGGATTATCTCCAGTATTCCGGAGTGGTTTTCGTTGTGAATTCCAAAGGAGAGATGGTGAATGGCTATCCAGGCTATTCATCTGTGCTGGATATTCCGGAAGCACCCGATCTGGCCGTAATCATTGTGGCGGCGCGCCATGTGCCGGGTATTATCCGGGACTGCGCCCGTAAAGGAATCAAGCGCATCGTCATCGAAAGCGCCGGTTTTTCCGAGGGTGGAGAAATCGGCGAGGCGATGCAGCGTGAAATCGACGATGTCGCCAAAGCTAACGGTATCCGCATGATGGGGCCTAATTGTCTGGGAACATTGAGCACTCGCGATAACTTCTGCTGTTTTTACGGCGTCAACCCGAGCTTAGTCGAGATGAATCAAATATTTGAAGTCCCGGGCAGCATCTCGTACATTATTCAGAGCGGCGGTGTGGCTGTCCTGGCCATGGAATCTCTTTATTACGATATTGTCGGCGTGAACAAAGTGGTCAGCATCGGCAACAAGTGCGATGTGGACGAAGCCGATCTGATCGATTATTTTCAAAACGACGAGACCGAAGTCATCGGCATCTATCTGGAGAATATAGCCGACGGCCGCAAGCTCATGCAAGCTGCTAAAAAATCCCGCAAGCCCGTCCTGATTTACAAGGTAGGGAAAACCAAAGAGGGCGCAGTGGCCGCCATGTCCCATACGGCGGGCATGGCCAATAACGACTCGGTCTTTGATAGTGCATGCAGACAAGCAGGGATTATCCGCCTGCAATCAATTGATGAACTCCACTCGCTCCCCAAGATATTTACGGAAATGCCACTCCTAGCGGGAAAGCGGATTGCGGCGTTCACCAATTCAGGCGCTTTTGGCGGTATTGCAGCGGATCTGCTGGTGGCAGCGGGATTGCGGATGGCACATCTTGCTCCGCACACACAGGAACGGCTGAAAAAAGCGGGACAAGTCTTCAATATCAAGAATCCCGTGGATATTGGTCCTGCTCCGCCGCAGACCTATCTCGACATCTTCGATATTCTTCTTTCCGCGAACGAAGTGGACGGCCTTCTCCCCCTGCTGAGCGTCTGGCAGCCGTTTGTGATCGACACGCTGCTGGAGCTGTTGAAGATGTGCAAACATTACAATAAACCCGCAGCCATCTACACACCGAACGCTGTCGCCAAATCTATTGCCATCCGCTCCAAACACCGTATCCCCATTTTCGAAACAACAGAGCAGGCGGT
>CAZOPH010000108.1:0-2736 GCA_964581635.1 uncultured Smithella sp. | reverse complement strand
GAGAAACGGCCCAACCTGTCTTTGATCCTGGTTCCGGAAGGACCTGTTTCTACCCCATGACACAGAAACGAATCATCACATCTAAAATTCCGCCTCTAGAATCAACCCAACATCTGGACAGATATTGTGCCGAGCGGTTCACCTATTTGACAATTGATCAATGGCGCCAAGAGATTCTTGCCGGCATGCTATCGCTGGCCGAAGTCGTCGTTACTGACCCCGCGATAATGCTGCGAGGCGGCGAAATACTGGCTTGGGACGGTATCGGAATCGTTGAACCGGAAGTCGATGACAGGATCACCATCCTCTATACAGACGAATGGTTTATTGCCGTCAATAAAACGGGGAATTTGCCGGTCCATCCTTCAGGACGGTATTTCAACAACACGCTGGTGAGTCTCCTGGAAGACCGCTGCGGGCGTAAGGTTTACCCGGTACACCGCATTGACCGTGAAACATCGGGCGTCATGCTCCTGGCCTTTGATGGGAAAAGCGCGGGCGCTCTGTCTGAATCGCTGGCGGAAGGGTCAAAAGAATATCTGGCCCTGGTGCACGGGCATTTCCCCGATAAGGAAATGGTTGTCGATTTGCCTTTGGGACGTGATCGTGAATCCGCTGTGATCAAAAAACAAAAGGCTTGGGCGGGTGGAACGCAAAAGGCTTTGACACGATTTCGGAAAGTCCTTACAAACCATGACATTTCCCTTGTCCGGTGCTTACCCGAGACGGGGAGACTTCATCAAATACGCGCCCATCTGCTGGCTGCGGGTTATCCGATCGTCGGCGATAAACTCTACGGCCGGGATGAAACTATTTTTCTCACCTTTATCAGGCACGGACTTACCCCCGCACTGAAAGAGCGCCTTGTGCTGCCTCGCTCAGCATTGCATGCCGCCAGGCTGGTCTTTTTGCACCCACAGACCAAAAAAGAAATGGTCATCCGCGCACCGCTTCCTAAAATGTTTGCTGATTTTATCCTTACGAGAAGAGCCAAAGGTTGATTCAGGCTGGCTGCTGGAATCCAAATCCATAATCCACAACCGTTCCTATCCCTATTTCTTTATGTTCATCATCTTGCCGCAGACGGCTGAAATATTTTCTATTCAGAATGTTTTATGTGTTCATTGGATTTTTCAGGGAGGCAGCATCGCATCAACGCTGCCTCCCTGATCTTCTCGAAAAGCCGGCCAATTTTCCTAACGAATCTGAATGCTCATGTGCGGAAAGAAAAAGGTGAAGATCGGCACATGCGGTCGAACAACATTCACAAACGGTTCAGGCGGTCGCACAGGCATCCTGCGTTCAATAACATTTTGTCGATAAACCACCCGATGGTCACGATAATCACGATGGTCGTATTGATATTGGGGGTGCTCATACCTGTCACGATTGCCGTATCTGTTTCCGTTGGACCAGCCCGGATCAGCCAATGCAGAAACGGCTAGTCCTGCAACCATCAGCACTGTAACAAATATCATCGTTAATTTTTTCATGTTTATATTCTCCTTTCATGCGTGTCGCTGTTGATTGCATATATGGCATATACCGTGCCAGACAAACGATTACTTAAAACGATATTAATATTATTAGATTTTTAAATAATGTTAGTATTCGATGGCTAAAACCTGCTCAGTTTTTGCACAGAATAATGGCACAGAAATATCCGTATTGAATATCCAACTGGATAAATAGTATCCACTTCCGATAAAAAGTAGGTTCAGATTTTACTATATAACGGTAGGCTATTAGATGATTACCAACTATTCCCTGTTACCAATAAGCGAACGCAAAACGTCGGATACCGCGTCCTTGTGCTCTACCAGGATAACTTTAACGCCGATGCTGCTGCCGGTGATCAATTGTCCTAGTTTTTTGCTGTCAACGTCTAATTGGCAGCCCAGGATACGGAGATGGTGTTCGATGAGGGCCTGCTCAATGTGGCGATAGAGGCGCTCCGCACCGTCATTGGAAAACAAAAGCAGACGGGAGATTCGATTTTTTTGCTGCGATTTCGTCTTTTGCAGCAATTCATTGATGCCTTTTTTTTCAGCGGCAAGCTTGTCAAAAATATCATCAAACCCGAAGCGGACGCGTCTTTGCAACCTAGCCTTCTTAATTGCGCCGGTAAGCGTTTCGCTTATGTCCAGCACAGGCACTTCCATTTTTCCTTCCGGCCAAAGCTTGGTCTTCCGAACTGCCAGAACTTCACGGATTTTTTCCGCACTGCCGTCCACTTCCAGCTGACGGGGAAAGTTCATAGCGAATAGGTTCATAAGGTGTTCCTCTTTTCTCACGTATTCGTAAATCTGGCCGCCATTTCCTCCAACTCTTCCCAGCGGTCGTAGGCCGCCGTCAACTCCGCCTCCAGAACTGTGAGCTGATTGTTTACATCCAGCACGCGGGCGGGATTGTTGGTTTTATATAAATCATGAGAATTCAACAAATCCAAAAGCTCAGTTTTAGTTTTTTCCATCTTTTCAATTGCCCCTGGCAACGTTTCGAGTTCCTGCGTTTCCTTGAAAGACAATTTCCTTTTTTCTCTGAGTTGTTTTTCCTTTTTGGCCTTTGCCTTTTTGGGCGTTGCCTTGGACGAATCCTCTATGGCCGCGCACTGCCGACGCCAGTCATCATAACCACCCACATATTCCTGCAGATGTCCTTCTCCTTCCAGCACAATCGTAGAGGTGACGACGTTGTTGAGAAACGTCCGGTCGTGGCTGACAAGCAAAATCGTGC
>CAZOPH010000107.1:0-5638 GCA_964581635.1 uncultured Smithella sp. | reverse complement strand
TGCGACGCCAAAAAGCTCGTTGAAATTTTTTTTCAGACGGCGACTTACGCCGGTATGCCCGCGGTGAACGAAGCGCTCAGTGCTTTTAAGGAAGTCCTGCAGGCACGCGGTGAGTGGCCGCTTACCTAACGGGCACAGGACTTGACACACCTACCTGTCGTTTTCCTGCTTCTGAAGCAAGGTCACGGCTACAATTGAAAGAAGGATCATCAGCCCGCCCGCGGCAATACGCAACGTCAAGTCTTCACTGAAAATCAACATACCGAGCACAACGGCATAAAAAATTCGTGAGGTGGAAACCAGTGATCCCGCCCGCGCGGATATATATTTATAGCCGTAGGTAATGCAGACCTGCCCCGCCACCCCGGCTGCAGCCGACGCTAAAAGCAGCAACCACTGGCTGCCTTGGGGCCAGACGAAAACCGGCAGCATTACTAATCCGTTCAATACCATCCCGATCGACATCAAATAAAACAGAATCACCACCGTCGAATCGTTTTTTCGCGCCATATTCAGCGTAATGATAGCAAAAGCCGAAACAATCCCCGACAACAAGCCGAACATATCGCCCTTGTTGATGGTATGCAGATCAGGATTGATCACCAGCCAGATGCCGACGAGCGCGGCAACCAGAATCAGATAAAAGAAAGGCGATATTTTTTCCTGCCGAAAAAAAAGCGGCGCAAAAAGAAAGATGAAAAAGGGATAAGTCATATTGAGCATGTGCGTATTCGTGATCGTTGTATATTGTGACGCCAGGAAAAATAAAATGACGGCAGCTGTATTGAGCACGCCTCGCCAGACCAGAAGCGATAATTTATGGGGCACAAGCGATATGGAATTTTTGTAAACGATTCCCAAGGCAACAAACCATCCCAGAAAGAAACGGGAAAAGGTTACTTCCAAAGCGGAAATATCCGACGTGTTGGTCAGTAGTTTGGAAAATATGGTCGATACGGTAAAACACAATTCCGAAAGCATTAAAAAAATAATGCCTCTATAGATGTGAGCAGCCTTCAACATGGGCGAACTATAAGAAAGTCCACCCCCCCTGTCAACAGCGTTGTTTCTTCTTTCCAGAGAAAATATTGTCAGCTTTTCCTTATTGTGCTACCTTCCTGCCCGATTCGCAAACGAGGATGATGGGATATCAATATGGATTCCGTAAATAACGCTCAAAATGAATTACAGGAACTGATCGCACTGATTAAAAAACTTCGTGCACCGGACGGTTGCCCCTGGGACCGGAAGCAGACAAAACAGGATATCGGCAAATATCTGCTGGACGAATCCTATGAAGTGCTCGACGCACTTGCCGAAAATAATCCGCGCCATATTCAGGAAGAGCTGGGTGATCTGCTGTTCCAGATCTTATTTATTGCCGAAATTGCATCCCAGTCCGGAGAGTTTTCGCTAGCGGATGTGATGGCGGCCATCAAGGAAAAAATGATCCGGCGGCATCCCCATGTCTTTGGCGACGTCAAGGTCAATTCCGTTCGGGAAGTGAAAGAAAACTGGCAGGAAATCAAAAAGACGGAACGAGGCGGCAAGACTGTCGAAGACAATCTCTTCGGTAACATTCCCCGCTCACTCCCCGCTTTGAAAAGAGCGCAGAAGATCACAAGCATCGCTGCTCGTCACGGTTTCGACTGGCAAAACACAGACGATGTCTTGAAAAAAATAAATGAAGAGATTGACGAACTGGCAAGAGCCCGGGAAAAAGGCGATGCTGGAAAAATTGAAGAAGAAGTCGGCGACATTTTCTTCACCCTGGTGAACCTGAGCCGTTTCCTGTCGATTGACGCTGAAACAGCGACAAACGGAACCATTGATAAATTTCTCCGGCGCTTTGCCTATATCGCCGGGCAACTTGCTGCCCGCGGCAAATCGCCGGCAGAGGCGACCCTCGATGAAATGGATTCGCTTTGGAATGATGCTAAAGAAAAGAGGTTATGAGCGCATGGATTATTTTCTTTGTGTCATGGGCATGGTTTTTATTATTGAAGGCCTTCCCTATCTGGTTTTCCCGGAAAAGTTAAAACCCTACCTGATTAAGATCACAACACTGCCGGATGTTACTTTGCGCGTGATTGGAATTTCGGCCATTATCTTCGGACTGATTCTGCTTTATTTCGGGCGGCGCTGATGTAATTTAATTGACAGCCGCAGCTTATTCTGATTATTTGCTCAAAATTTCCCACTTTTACCAGGATGCTATGAATTTACAGGATTTCTCATATTTTCTGCCCGATGAGCTGATTGCGCAACGCCCGCGTCCACAAAGGGACGCTTCCCGCATGATGTTGCTTCATCGAAAAGCAGAAAAGATCGATGACAGCCTATTTTCTTCCTTGCCGGAATATCTGCAGCAAGGTGACGTGCTGGTGATTAACGACTCCCGGGTTATTCCGGCGAGAATTTACGGCAAAAAACCCACCGGCGCAATTCTTGAAATACTGCTTTTAACCTGCAAAGAAAAAAAAGACGGTTCGGAACTATGGGAAGTGCTGGCACGACCCGGGAAAAGACTGAATGAAAATGATACCATCAATCTTGGACATTCCTGTGAGGCAAAGGTCGTAGCCCGTCTTTCGGATAAAAAATGGTTGATGGCCTTTAACGCACAAGACGGTTTTGAAAACTACCTGGAGCGTTTTGGACGCGCGCCTCTACCTCCCTACATCAAAAGAAAAAAGAGCCTTGCCCCCGATCAAACGGATGATCGTCAGCGCTATCAGACCATTTATGCGAAAACCGCCGGTTCCATTGCCGCACCGACCGCCGGATTGCATTTCTCATCAGACATCCTCAATGCCATTCAATCTAAAGGCGTCCAGATTGCGCCGATTACTCTGCATGTCGGTATTGGCACTTTTTTGCCGATCGAAACCGAAATTGTTGAAAATCACGTCATGCAAACAGAATTTTTTGAAATCGGCAGCGAGTCGGCTGAAAAAATCAATCATGCCAAACGGGTCATTGCTGTAGGCACAACCTCCACGCGAACTTTGGAAAGCATAGCGGATAAAAACGGATATATCGCGCCCCAATCCGGCGAAACGTGCCTGTATATTTATCCCGGCTACTCGTTTAAAAGAGTGAATGGGCTCTTAACCAATTTTCACTTGCCTCAATCTTCTTTATTTTTGCTGGTCTCGGCTTTTGCCGGGACGGATTTCATCAAGAAAGCCTATGCCCTGGCAGTTGGAAGCCGTTATTTATTTTATAGTTACGGCGATTGCATGCTGATTTTATAGGATAAACTTCATGCCTTTTTCATTTGAATTGATCAAACAAGATAGGCTGACCTCCGCACGTCTGGGGAAAATGGTCACGGATCACGGCATCGTCGAGACACCGGTATTTATGCCTGTCGGCACGCAGGGAACCGTGAAATCTCTGCGCCCTGAAGAAATTCAAAACTGTGGCGCTCAAATTATCCTGGGCAACACATATCATTTATATTTGCGTCCCGGCCATGAAACGATTCGTAAGCTCGGCGGCCTACATCCCTTTATGAACTGGCCGGGACCGATCCTGACGGACAGCGGCGGATTTCAGGTTTACTCTCTTGGCGCCCTTAGCAAAATTGGACCGGAGGGCGTCCTGTTCCGGTCGCATATCGACGGTTCCAAACATTTCCTGAGTCCGCAAAAAGCTATTGAAATCCAGGAAGCACTGGGCTCGGATATTATGATGTGCCTCGATGAGTGTACCCCCTACCCCGCAACAATCAAGCAGACACAGGATTCACTGACATTAACTCTGGCGTGGGCCGCATTATGCCGCGAAGCGAAAACAAATTCCCACCAGGCGCTCTTCGGCATTGTTCAGGGCGGCACGTACCTGGATTTGCGACGCCGGGCTGTTGAACAAACCGTCTCCCTCGGTTTTGACGGCTACGCCCTGGGCGGCGTAAGCGTGGGAGAACCGAAGGAAATGATGTATGCCATCACCGATGAAATTACTCCCCTGCTGCCTTGCGAAAAACCCCGTTATCTGATGGGCGTCGGCACACCTGCCGATATTGTTTATGGCGTTTCATGCGGCATCGACATGTTTGACTGCGTCATTCCCACGCGCTGCGCGCGGCACGGATTATTGTTTACAAATTCCGAAAAGATTGTTATAAAAAACGCCCGCTGGCGGGAAGATAATAATCCGCTTGATGAAACATGTGATTGCTACACCTGTAAAAATTATTCCAGGGGCTATTTAAGGCATCTTTATGTTGCCGGTGAGATACTGGCTATGGTATTGAATACCATTCATAACATTCGCCACTATCTGCGCCTGATGGAAAAAATACGGGCGGCTATCCGTGAAAATCGTTTTTTAGAATTTAAAAAAGCTTTTATGAATAAATAAGGTGAAATAATAAAAATTTCTGATAAAGAGTAGCTGACAAGGAGGGAATAAATTTGATATCAACAGCATACGCAATGGGCGGTCAGGGAGCACCGGGAGCGCAAGGGGCAGGCGGTTTCGGTGATTGGAGCTTTATTCTCATGATGGTGGTTATTTTCGCCATCTTTTATTTTTTAATGATCCGCCCGCAGCAAAAGAAGCAAAAAGAACTTAAAGCGCTGCTCGATAATCTCTCTTACGGTGATATGGTAATGACCACGGGCGGCATTCACGGTAAGATAACCGGTCTGGCCGATCAAGTTGTCACACTGGAAATTGCCGACAAGGTACGAATTAAAATCGCGCGAAGCGCTATCGGTGCTGTTCTTCAGAAGTCGGGCTCACCGGCTCCGACGACAAAGCCATAGGATAGAAAGGGGCATTTCATGTTCAAAGATTTAAGAATCAGGATAGCCATCACCGCAGTTGTGTGTCTTGCTGCTTTGTACTTTTTGATACCGACCTTTATTTCCGATATTCCATCACCGTGGAACCAATATCTGCCCAAGGAAAAGATTCATCTGGGTCTGGATTTGCAGGGCGGCATGCACCTTCTCATGGAAATTGACACGGATAAAGCCTTGGAATCCATGATGGAAAGAACATCCAATGATTTAAAAGAATCATTAATGGAAGACAAAGTCCGTTTCCGTAATGTGGAAAAAGCCCAAGGCGCTACGATTTCAATGGAGTTGACCGATTCGGCGGGTAAAACTGCGCTGGAAAAAATATTGAAAGACCGGTTTCCTGATCTGGAAATAGCCTCATCCAGCCCGCGCGACAGCGGACAATTGGTAACCTTAAGAATCAATAATAAAAGGGCGATCGATCTGAAAAAATTGACCGTAGAACATTCACTGGAAACCATTCGCAATCGCGTGGACCAATTCGGCGTTACGGAACCGGAAATTATACCGGAAAGCGACAACCGGATATTGATTCAGTTGCCTGGTGTTAAAGATCCGGAAAGAGCCAAAAATCTAATCGGCAAGACAGCGCTTCTTGAATTTAAAATCGTTGACGAAGAGAACTCTTTAGATGAAGCGCTGCGCGGTAATATTCCGGAAGGTTCAGTCATTGCTTACGGCACACGCGAGGATAAAGCCAGCGGTCAGAGAGGCCAGGTTCCTTACTTGTTGAAAAACAAAACTCTTCTGACCGGCGCTTCATTGGAAACCGCCAAAGTTCAGATTTCCGACCGTTTCGGCGAACCGCATGTTTCCATCAAATT
>CAZOPH010000106.1:0-5667 GCA_964581635.1 uncultured Smithella sp. | reverse complement strand
CTTCCGGTATAAATCCCAGTCGGTCATAATGGCCAACGCATGGCAGCCGGCGGTCGCCTGATAGGGGTCTTCGATATAGCTGATCTTCCCCTTGTCATGGGCCAGGTCCATGGCGGCGTTCCCTAGTGCTTTGGGATCGGAGATGACCACCTCGGCATGTTCCGCCAGTAGCATGCGGGTAATATTGATGGCTGGACTTTCACGCGTGTCTCCCGTATCGGCTTTGAATGCAAAACCCAATATGCAGATTTTTTTCCCGGCCAGGGTATTGAACATGGATTGGAGAATATTGGCGATGAAGCGCTCCTGTTGATATTCATTGATCTTGACGACGCTTTCCCAATAGGCGGCAACTTGCGGCAGTCCATAAAAATGACACAGGTAAACGAGATTTAAAATATCTTTTTTGAAGCAGGAGCCGCCAAATCCGATGCCGGCCTTGAGAAATTTAGAGCCGATACGGCTATCCATACCTACGGCTCTGGCCACCTCGGCTATGTCGGCATCCGCCTTTTCACAAAGCGCGGATATGGAGTTTATCGACGACACCCTTTGCGCCAGAAAAGCGTTGGCTACCAGTTTGGAGAGCTCAGCGCTCCAGATGTTGGAGGTGATGATTTTTTCGGGTGATACCCAGCGCGAATAAATTTCCACCAACTGGGCACGGGCGGCCAGCCCGTTTGGAGTTTCGCGTGAGCCGATTAGCACTCGGTCGGGGTTTTCCAGATCATGGATAGCCGTTCCTTCCGCCATAAATTCCGGGTTGGAAAGTACGTCAAAAGTAATGTCTCCTTTCCCTGAAGCCAGGATTCGTTCCATGGCTAAAGCGGTTTTAATAGGAAGCGTGCTTTTTTCAATGACAATTTTTGATGACTTGGAATTCTCAAGAATCTGCCTTGCTGTTTTCTCCCAGTATTGGAGGTCGGCAGCCATGCCGGCCCCGGTCCCGAAAGTTTTTGTCGGCGTGTTGACACAGACAAAAATGATATCATTCTCTTGAATCTGCTTGTCGATATCCGTAGAAAAGAACAAATTTTTACCGCGTGTTTTTTTGACGATTTCATCGAGTCCCGGTTCATAGACGGGAAGATTATCGGAGTTCCAGGCAGCAATACGCTGAGGGTTGATATCGACCACAGTGACTTTGTAATCCGGACATTTGCAGGCAATCATGACGTTCGACGGAGCTCCAACGTAGCCTGCCCCGATACAGAGAATTTTCTTTTTGAATTTCATTTTTCCTGATTTGTCCTCTTCTTTTTTTTTACGATGTTTTTAAGATATCGCGAAAATATTGAATTGTCGTGACTAAACCTTGTTCCAGCGCTATCTTCGGTTGCCAGCCCAATTTCTGTTGTGCGAGCGTTATATCCGGCTTGCGCTGAGTTGGATCATCTGCGGGGAGCGGTTGAAAATCGATTTTAGAACCGCCACCCGTTAAATCAATGATCGTCTGGGCCAATTGTAAAATGGTGAACTCATCGGGATTACCAATATTAACCGGCCCAAAAAAATCGTCGGTGGAGTTCATCATTTTGATCAGCCCATCAATCAAATCGTCGCAATAACAGAATGAACGGGTATGATCGCCATTTCCATAAACAGTAATGTTTTTGCCTTGCAGAGCCTGAACAATAAAATTGCTGACGACGCGTCCGTCATTGACGGCCATGCGTGGTCCGTATGTATTGAAGATCCGGACGATTTTAGCGTTGACGGCGTTTTGCCGGCGGTAATCCATCATCAGACATTCAGCCGCTCTCTTGCCTTCATCGTAACAACTGCGGATACCGACGGGGTTGACGCGTCCCCAATACGATTCTTTCTGCGGGTGCACATCGGGGTCACCATAAACTTCCGAAGTCGATGCCTGAAGAATTTTCGCTTTGGTTCTTTTAGCAATTCCCAGGACATTGATGGCGCCCATGACATTGGTTTTAATGGTTTTAATGGGATTAAGCTGATAATGCACAGGTGAGGCCGGGCAGGCCATATTGTAGATTTCGTCCACTTCCAGATAGATGGGATTGATGATGTCATGACGAATCAATTCAAAATGCGGCCGACCCAGAAGATGAACGATATTATTTTTGTTGCCTGTAAAAAAGTTGTCCAGGCAGAGAATGTCGTTTCCTTCTTTTAAAAGCCGTTCACAAAGGTGGGAGCCTAAAAATCCTGCGCCACCTGTGATTAATATTCGTTTCATCATATACGACTGTCATTCATGATAGTATTTTATTTATTTCTTTGCTATTAAAGCCGAAACAAGACATAGATGTCAACAATAAAAAGCTTTTGATGAAGACTGTATGAATAAAAGCGCAGATGAAAAGCAGGGAACTCTTTACATGGTTGCCACGCCGATCGGCAATCTGGAGGACATTACACTGCGGGCGCTTCGTGTGTTAAAAGAAGCGGACCTGATCGCCGCGGAAGACACGCGCCATTCCAGAATTCTACTTTCTGCCTACAACATAAAGACGCCATTGATCAGCCTGCATGAACACAATGAGATGGAACGCAGTGCGCTTATTATATCCAGAATTCAAGGTGGAATGAACGTTGCCTATATCTCTGATGCGGGCACGCCCTGTATTTCCGATCCTGGCTCTCACCTGGTTAGCTTTGCACTGGAAAACAAAATCAGCGTAATTCCCGTTCCGGGACCATCAGCTTTAATTGCGGCCTTATGTGTCTGCGGTTTTCCGGTGGATCAGTTTTTATTTTGCGGTTTTTTGCCGCCCAAAGAAAAAAAGCGCCGCCGGTTTTTGGAGTCTATTCAGGCTGAAGAAAAAACCATGGTCTTTTATGAGTCTCCATCAAGAATTGCAGACATGCTGCAAGCTGTTTGTGACGTGTTGGGCGACCGGCAGATTGTTATAGCGCGTGAACTGACGAAAGTATTTGAAGAGATTAAACGGGGGCGGATTTCAGATATTTTATCACAGGTGTCCTCAGGTCATGCAAAAGGCGAATTTACAGTCATCCTGCAGGGTACTGTCTATGAACCCGTCTTGCTTACGGACAATGAAATTCAGGAAAAGCTTCTGCGACTCTGGACGGAACGATCCATGTCGTTGCGTGATGCTGTCGCGGATGTTGTACGGCAAACCGGATTATCCAGGAAAAGAGTTTACGACATGGCTGTTAAAGTTCGCCCGGTTCGTGATTGAAATTCGATCCCATAACTCTGTATATATTGCTTGAAGAGTTTTTTGCACTATGCTAACTCCATAGTCAAAGCACAAGAAATATAGCAATTCTATCAGTATGGCGCACGTAAGGGGAGAATAAAAATGATTGAAGATTCCGGGACGGTTCAAAACAAGAAAATATACGAACTGACCGAAATATATGACGAGCGAAATGGGTTAAATCGTATTACTCCGGACACAAAAAAATCCCAGCCAGTCATTGTCGTTGACGGCCGCGGATACGAACGCGTCAGATCCAATGATGATCGTATTTTTGACTTGATGGAGGTCGTTGACGATAATCTTTTAGCACTTCAGATTAACGACGAGGTCATGAAACAGGCAGCAAAAATTATTGAAGAAATCGCGAGAGAGGTCATTCCTGATATTGCCGAGCGTGTCATCAGAGAAGAAATTGAAAAAATTAAGGCCATCTACAAAAATCATTCGTCGGATCGGAATTAGGTGATGAGCAAAAGCCTGTCGCTGATGCTGCTATTACTGATAGGTTTTCTTTATTCTTCGGCCTATGCCGGTCAGGCGACGAAAGACTTAACTCTTCAGGTTGAAGGACGTGCCCCCATTGTTAAAAATGATGTGGTCTTCGCGCGGGAAGAGGCTGTGAGAAACGCGTTGGAAAACGCGATTATGCAGGCAGTGGCCAAAGTTCTATTGGATAAAGGTAAAGGCGAAGAATTTCAGGCTGTGAAAAGCGTCATGATCGGCAAGGCTGATCGCTATATTAGGAACTATCGAATAATTTCACAAAACAGACAACATGATGAATATACCGTTGCTGTTCATGTTGATGTGGCTATAGTGCCCGTTATGGATGATCTTTTACAGATGGGCGTTCTTCAGGATCAGGGAGAAAAAGAAGGTGTCTCAGTTTCTTTATCGCTGAGGGGGATGAAAAAATATTCAGATTTTGCCCATCTAAAAACTTTTTTACAGGACCGTCCCGAAATAGTAAGAAGTGCATATCCTTGTTCTCTTGAATGGCAGCGGGCTGATTTTGATCTCATTATTATTGAGCCTGTCCAAAGTTTCGTGGCTGAGTTCGAAAAAACAGGAAGATATTCCCTGGAATCCCTTAAGAAAAATAAAAATGTCGTTGAGGTTCATTTGCAGGTCAAAGAGGAAGCAAGATGAGAGCCCTTAATATTCTATTCGCTTCGGCGTTGATAAATTTTTACTTATGTTTTTCCGCCTGTTCGTCCAATGCGCCTATTGTTTTAAAAGGTAATCAAAACCCGAGCGCGGTGAACACCATTGCTCTGCTGCCGGTGGAGGGTAATGTGGCAGATTCAATAGCTTTGCAAATGCTGCGGACAAAATTGAGCAATGAACTCCGTTTTAAAGGTTATTCACAAATAGCCTCTGATCTGATTGACAGTAAACTAACACCTCTGACTGATGACAAGGACGTGATAAAAAATAAGGGTATCCCACCGAAGGCGATAGAAGAATTGCTCGGTGCGGATGGCGCCATGTATTGCTCATTAAAAGAAAGTAAAATATCAACAGGATTGTTTTATGCGCCGGTCACTGTGTCTGTCCGATGCGAATTACGCAGCACGAAGACAGGTGAAACGGTTTGGAATGATCAATCCCAAGCGACAAGCAGAAGTTTTGATTTGATTCGAACGAGATTAAAAATGAAATCCAACGGGAATCTGGAAGCGGCATTGGAGGAGGTTGTCGGTAAAGTCATGGAGACGCTGCCGTATGGACCGAAATTAAGGGGATAGTCTTTTAATTTTCTAATGAAGCTTTGAGGAATTCTTCATAGGGGTGAAGTGAAATACGTTGAGAGCTCAAAAATACTTTAGACTAACACCAACCTCAAACTATACATGAATATACCAAATTTTTTATCTTTACTGCGGATCATCCTTGTTCCCGTATTTGTCATTTTTCTGATTCAGTCAGAGTATGATAAGGCATTGATCACTTTTATAGTGGCTGGCCTGACTGATGCTCTGGATGGGACCCTGGCGCGCTTGCTCAAATGTCAGACAACCCTGGGCGCTTACCTTGATCCTATTGCAGACAAACTGTTACTGGTCACCAGTTTTGTTGCCCTGGCAGTTTTTGGCGTTGTTCCCGGATGGTTGGCCGTTATTGTCATCAGCCGTGATTTTATTATTTTACTGGGCATAGCGATTCTTTCTTTAATGTCGGTTGCCTACGAAATAAAACCGGCAATTGTAGGTAAAATTACTACAGTTTTGCAGGTGGCTACTATTTTCCTTGCACTGCTTTATAAAACATTTACACATGATTTCGGGTATTATTGGATTATTAGTCTTTGCTGGGCTACGGCTTTATTTACGATTATTTCCGGTTTGGTTTATATTATGCGAGGGATTCGGATACTGAATAAATCCGTACCTGAAGAGGGTAAAAAATAAGATATTTGCTTGACACAGCAGTGTTTTACTGCTAGTTGACCAAACTCTAAAAGTTGAAT
>CAZOPH010000105.1:0-5906 GCA_964581635.1 uncultured Smithella sp. | reverse complement strand
ATACAATTGCCGAAGCAGAAGACCTGGTAGAACTGGCCGCGAAGAAAAATTTGAAACTCATGGTGGATCACACCTTTCTTTACACAGGAGCGGTGTGTAAAATTCGCCAATTGATTGATGAAGGGGTCCTCGGCAATCTCTACTATTTCGACTCTGTCAGGGTCAATCTGGGTTTATTACAACATGATGTAAACGTTGTCTGGGATCTTGCACCCCACGACATCTCTATTATGGATTACATCATCGATAAAAAGCCACTGGCCGTTGTAGCAACAGGTGTTGGCCATTTTGGCCGCGGCCTGGAAGATATCGCCTATCTTACTTTTTATTACAGCAATAACATCATCGCCCATATTAACGTCAACTGGCTCTCTCCGGTTAAACTCAGAACCACCCTGATTGGTGGAGAGAAAAAAATGCTGGTCTGGAATGATCTTGAGCCGGATGAAAAAATTAGAATCTACGACAAAGGCGTTAAAGTAAGGACGAAGGAAGGACAATACAATCTGCTTGTTGACTACCGCTCAGGTGACATGTGGGTGCCAAAAGTTCAACAAACCGAAGCACTCAAAGTAATGGCTGAAAAATTTGTTGACTACGTGACAAACGGCGGAACGGTTGTCAATGACGGCATTGCCGGTTTGAACAATGTTAAAATGTTGGTAGCAGCAAACAAGTCGCTGACTAATAAAGGTGAAATGGTTTATCTATGAACCATGTATGCATATCGGATGATGTCAAACTCGGGAAAGATGTAAAGCTTTCCAAGTTTATCAATCTTTATGGCTGCAGTATTGGCGATAATACGAAAATAGGCGCTTTTGTTGAGATTCAAAAGAACGCTTTTATCGGCAAGAACTGTAAAATATCAAGTCACACCTTCATCTGCGAAGGCGTAACGATTGAAGATAATGTTTTCGTCGGACACAATGTTGCATTCATTAACGATTCATTTCCGCGAGCAACCACCGGAGATGGAAAATTGCAAACAGAAGCCGATTGGAAAGTGGAGCCGACGCTGGTGAAAAAAGGCGCTTCCATTGGATCAGGATCAACCATTCTCGCTAATGTAACGATCGGCGAGAATGCGATCATCGGTGCCGGCAGTGTGGTCACAAAAGATGTGCCGCCCGATACAATCGTCGCCGGCAATCCGGCACAGATAAAAAGAAAGGTTTAAGGTACAAACAAATTACTGTCCCTCGCTCGTGTGACATTTAGGTTAGGCGGGGCTAACGCGAAGTGCACCTTTACTGTCCCCCGCTGGCGGGGGTGGCGCGGAGCGACGGGGGTGGATGAAGCCAATGACCGACACCACACTCAACAATTTTGGCTACAACAAAAATCTTCAACCTCTGGCCTCGGCGTTAAGAAAAAATATGACCAAAGCTGAAGCCAGTTTATGGAAGTATGTTTTAAAAGAAAAACAACTTAAAGGCTATCAGTTCAGAAGACAAAGACCCGTTTTAAAGTACATTGCTGATTTTCTCTGTAAGGAACTGATGCTGATTGTCGAGGTTGATGGCATTACACATGATACGGAAGAAACAGTCGCCAAAGACAGACAGAGAGAAAGTGATCTAAGAAAAGATGGCTTTAAAATAGTTCGTTTTACTGATGAAGAAGTTTTGACTAATATAAACGGGGTGGCAGGTCAATTGGCAACAACGGTTGAAGAATTAGAGAAATCCACCCCCGGCGTTTCACGCCACCCCCGCCGGCGGGGGACAGCAGCGGTAAAAGATTTGAAAGACATAAAAGAGTAAACAGTTTCATTGGTGGTTAGTTATAAAGGCAGTAATGATATTTTTATAAAAAGCGCACATTTGTTGTCCCCCGCCGGCGGGGGTGGCGCGAAGCGACGGGGGTGGATAAAGCATCAAAGCAGCACATTGGTTGTGTAAAAAACATTGAAAATATAAAGAAAGGTTTTATTGATAAAGGTCGTGATTATGAACGTTCCCTTTTTAGATCTCAAAGCCCAGTACAAAACCATCAAAGATGAAATCCATGCGGCAATTAACGAAGTGATGGAAAACACCGCTTTTGCCGGCGGCCCTTTTGTCGCCAAGTTTGAACAGGAATTTGCCAAATTCTGCAATTGCAAACATGCCATCGGCGTCGGCAACGGCACGGATGCTTTGTGGATGAGCCTGGTTGCCCTGGGTGTCGGCGCGGGCGATGAAGTCATCACCACCCCCAATACTTTTATTGCTACCGCCGAAGCCATATCACTGGCCGGCGCAACACCCGTATTCGTCGATGTGGAAGAGAAAACTCACAACATCAATCCCGCGCTGATCGAAGCCGCTATCACCAAAAAAACAAAAGCCATCATTCCCGTACATCTTTTTGGACAAACGGCGGATATGGAACCCGTCCTGGCGATTGCCAAGAAGCACGGCCTCTATGTCGTTGAAGATGCCTGCCAGGCGCACGGCGCGGAATACAGCGGAAAGAAAGCAGGCTCAATGGGTGCAACAGGCTGCTTCAGTTTCTATCCCGGAAAAAACCTGGGCGCTTACGGCGAAGGCGGCGCGGTGGTAACCAACGATGATGCCCTGGCTGCTAAAATGAAAATGTTTCGCGATCACGGCCAGGCTAAAAAATATTACCATGACATCATAGGTTGGAATGCCCGACTCGACGGCATTCAGGGTGCCATCCTCAGCGTTAAATTAAAATGTCTGTCAGCCTGGAACGATGCCCGCCGGAAGCACGCCAAAGACTACACGACAGGGCTTTCCACAGTGAAGGACGTCATCGTCCCGCAGGAAGAAGATTACGCCAGGCACGTCTATCATATCTATGCCATTCGCGTGAAAGACAGAGATAAGCTCATGGACTATCTTGGTGAAAAAAGCATCTCCTGCGGTATTCATTATCCCGTGCCCGTTCATCTGCAGAAGGCGTATAGCTTTCTCCAGAAAGGTGAAGGCAGTTTTCCTGTTGCCGAGAAATGCGCATCTCAATATCTTTCTCTGCCCATGTTTGCAGAACTGACAGACGAACAGGTTGCTTATGTTGTTGAGCAAATCAAGGGATATTATGCGTGAACCGGATCTCATCAGTCCGGTAGAACAAGAAGACTGGAATAACCTGCTTATATCCACACCAGGTTATTCCTTTTTTCATACCTCAAACTGGGCTGAAGTTCTGAAAAAGTCCTACCGCTACACGCCTGTTTACCTGTGTGCCAGAGAAAAAAACCAGTTTACAAGTTTGCTGCCCGTTATGGAAGTGGACAGCTTCCTCACCGGCAAAAGAGGCGTTTGTCTGCCTTTTACCGACATGTGCGAACCGATCGCCGAAAATGCGCAACAGTTTCAAAACCTGTTTGATCAGGTGGTCGCTTCAGGCAGAAAGCGAAAGTGGAAATATCTGGCCATTCGAGGAGGAGAAAAATATCTATCCACAGAACAACCGGCAGAATTTTTTTATGGGCACAAGCTGGATCTGGCACCGGGACAGCAACAGCTTTTTCTGAATCTGCGGGATTCAACAAAGAGAAACATCAAAAAGGCGCAAAAAGAAAATATCCACGTGACGATTTCCACATCGCCACAGTCCATGAAGGATTTTTATCGATTGAACACAAAGACGCGTCGGGAACATGGCTTGCCACCGCAGCCGTTTCATTTTTTCCGCAACCTTCATGATCTTGTCATAAACAAGGATTTGGGATTTATTGTAACGGCATCGGCAAACAATATTGTCATCGCTGCAAATGTTTATTTTAAGTTTGGCAATGAAGTCATCTACAAGTATGGCGCCTCGGATAAAAAATTTCAGCATCTGAGGGCAAACAACCTGATCATGTGGGAAGCCATAAAATGCAGCGCTGATCAAGGCTTTGCGGAACTTTGTTTTGGCCGAACGGAACCCGAAAATAAAGGATTAATGCAGTTCAAAGCAGGATGGGGAGCGAAGGCATACAAGATTTACTATTACAGGTATGACTTGCAGGAAAATGTTTTCTCCGTTGATCCTTCGGACATCAATCCTTTATTTAAAAATATTTTTTCAAAACTACCCATACCGGTTTTGAAAATAATGGGCAGACTTTTATATCGCCACATGGGTTGATAACATGATTTTGCTTGATTAAATCTTGCAAATTACCGGGCAATAGTCTAATAATTTTAAGCTGATTGTCCATGTTTTTTGTTACAAATTATAAGTTGTTACACCCCCCTCGGATACCCTCCATGTAACCGAGAGGGCGGAGCTGAATCTTGAACATTGCATCCTATTTCTTTTCTAAATAACGATTTGTGAAAAATAAAAAATTTATTTTAAATTTTACACCAACCGGAATGATCCCAACCAAGGCTATGACACCTCATGTTCCGGTCACGCCGGAAGAAATAGTCGAACAAGTACTTGAGGCCGTTGCTCTCGGGGCCAATATGATTCATCTTCACGCCAGGGATCCGAAAACGGGAGAGCCTACTTATAAGAAGGAAATATATCAGAAAACGATTGAAGGAATCCGGAAACACGATAAACAAATCATTTTAGGCGTATCAACTAGTGGACGGACCTACAGTGAATTCGAAAAGAGATCGGAGTGCCTTGATTTGGAAGGAGAACTCAAGCCGGATTTCGGCAGTCTGACCTTAAGTTCGCTGAACTTCAACAAACAGGTCAGCATAAGCACACCCAGCATGATTCAAGATCTGGCCAGAAAGATGATGGAAAAAGGAATAAAACCCGAGCTTGAAGTATTCGACCTGGGAATGATCAACTACGCAAAATACCTTATCCGCACAAAACTCATCCAGCCCCCCTATTTTGTAAACTTTATACTTGGAAACATTGCTTGCGCTCAATCTGATATGCTGCATTTAGGATTGCTGATTAAGGAATTACCAAGCAGGACCTATTGGTCGGCTGGAGGCGTTGGAGACTATCAATTTCAGACCAACTTAATGGCCTTGATTGCAGGAGGGGGAGTCCGGGTCGGTTTAGAAGATAATATTTTCTATGACAGGAACAGGAAAAAGTTGGCCACTAACAAACAATTGCTTAAAAGGATAATTGACGTAGCAAAAATGTTAGATTGTGAGCCCTACAAGGTTTCGGAGTTGCGCAAAAAATTCAGTCTGAAGTCCAAATGATAAACTTTGTCCTGAAAATTCAAGAAAACAAAACTCTTTTTAGTGCCTATCGCGCTGTATCTTCACTGGTTCAAGTGATACCTTACTACATCATGGAAGAAGTTTTTATCGAGCAAGATGAACTAAACATTATTCCAGGGATTGGAGATTTCGAAATCACTGTGCTGACCCATGAAGACATGGCATATCTTGGGAATCATGAAGAGAGTTCCGCAACAACAGAACAATATATTCGAATGATGGATAACGGATGTATATGCTTGGCAGCGAAGCACAGGGGAGAAATAGCGGCTTATTCATGGGCTGATCAGTATCATCTTAACTACAAAGGCAAAACCATCGCTCTCAAACAAAATGAGGCGTCTTTGTTTGATGCAAGAACTTACAAAGCGTTCCGGGGGAAAAACCTGGCACCCTACGTAAGAAACGAACTTTACAAGTTACTGAAGCAAAAAGGCATTGACAGATTTTTAAGCGTTACACTCTGGTCCAATACTGCGTCGATGAAATTCAAGCAGAAGTTGGGCGCAAAACCAATAGAACTGTTTTTATATGTTGGTCTTTTTAGAAAGTATCACATGCATTTTCGATTAAGAAATATGGCGCATCACCGATAGAAGCTTGATTTTTTATGGAAAAAATAAAAATTATTGACCCATGCAGTGACCCGCGCTGGGATAAGTTTGTTGAACGTCACCCTTTCGGATGGCTCGTCCACTTATCAGGCTGGGAAAAAGTAATTGAACAAACCTTCCCCCATATCAAGGGCCATCACCTAGCGCTGAT
>CAZOPH010000104.1:0-5978 GCA_964581635.1 uncultured Smithella sp. | reverse complement strand
GGAAACTGCGTGTGGGTGATTACCGGGTTGTGTTCAAAGTGATCGAGTCCGAGGTCTGGATTCTTGGCATCAAGCATCGAAAATCAGTTTACATGGATATTGGTGCAAGAACTTAAATTGTCAAAATTAAAGGATTAAGAAAGTGGCTAAAAGAAAAACTAAAAAATAGTCTACGAAAATATCAGACGATATATCAAAGAACTCAGAAGATGATCATATCACTCAATCACACATCTGTAAGCCGGTTCTGTCGTTCCGGGATTGTTCCTTTGCAAAGGGACGGTGCCAACCAAGGAGCTCAATAATCATCTGCAACCGACTTTTATCGGAGAGATTGAAATCATGGGGAAAGAACTTATCCATACCTATCGGTTGTTTCTTAAAGACAGCATCCGCAAGGTCATCGACTTTTCTCAAACGGATCAGAGCCGGGGAATTGCGCCTCCTCCCATTGAAAAACCATATCCCAAAGATGCCAAACGCATTGACCTTCCCCCATGTGATCAACTTAAAAAAGTCGGCGGGATCGATCTTAAGACGGCCATCAATAATCGCCAAAGTCGGCGATCCTATCGTCATCAGCCTTTATCCCTGGAGGAATTATCTTTTCTTTTGTGGGCGACCCAGGGGATAAAACAGAAACTGGATGACGGACATGCGTTGAGAACGGTTCCTTCTGCGGGGTGTCGTCATGCCTTTGAAACGTATCTCTGCATCCTGAACGTCCAAGGTCTCGCTCAAGGAATTTATCGTTACCTGCCGCTAGAGCATCAACTGCTGTTTGAATTTACTGAGGAGAGTCTGAGTAAAAGAATGTGTCAGGCTGTTTTTGGCCAAAGCTATCCTGAGAGTGCAGCCGTTACCTTTATCTGGACGACCATCCCGTACAGAATGGAATGGCGCTATAATATTGCCGCGCATAAGGTTATTGCCATTGACGTTGGTCATGTCTGCCAGAATCTTTACCTTGCCTGTGAAGCGATAGACGCCGGCACTTGCGCTATGGCTGCTTATGATCAAGACGTGATCGATGAGTTGCTCAGAATTGACGGACAAGATGAATTTACGATTTATCTTGCCTCAGTCGGAAAATGTTAAGGCATTGAATGGTCAAAATTGCCAGACAAGTAAAGGATTGAAACGGGGGTCGTCACAGTATTTCATCTTTCACGAGATATACGGTTTCCCGGTTAATATTTCATTGACATGCAAGACCGACAATTTTATAGTTTTCTGTAAACCATTAGAGTCTTGTCAATAATAGCACCTTGGAAGCGTTTTTTACTCAATTTGCATCCGCAGTGTCGGAATCCAAGGAGGACGCTCCCAGCATGAACACCAGAAAGTTCTCCAGGTTGTTGCTCGGCATCTGTTTTGCCCTGACCGTCTTTGCTGCAGTCCCGCAGGCCCGGGCTACCCTGGGCGAATCCGTTGATTCGATTCCATCTGACCAGAAATCGCTCTCGCCCGTGCGGGGCATTACGACAATCTTTCCGGAATATACCGTCCATGAAGTCAGATCTGAAACAACTTCAACCCGGGAATACGTCTCATCGTCAGGTATCGTGTTCGGTATCGCCTGGAACGGGTTGACCCATCCCGATCTGGTGCCGCTTCTTGGCTCCTATCATCATGAATACCGGAAAGCACTGGGGCAGACCCCACGGCGACCGGGTTACAGGCACGTCCAGGTGAAAACGGACCGTGTCGTTGTGGAGAAATGGGGGCATATGCGCAACAGGCAGGGCCGCGCCTATGCACCGGCCTTGATACCGCAGGGAGTGAGCGTTGATGCAATCAAATAAACGGCTCATTCTTGTTCTGATCTTTTTACTGGCAACGGGCTGTGGGGGTGGCTCCGACAAGAGCGGATCGGAAACTTCCTCACCTGTAACGCCAAACAATGTGCTCACCGTGACAGTAAACGGATCGCTCTGTTCAGCCGGATCTTACCCCAACAAGCCCTGTGTCAGTGTCACAGTCTGTTCTCCCGGCACTTCATCCTGCACGACCCTTGATGATATCCTGTTGGATACGGGAAGTTCCGGCCTGAGGATCTTCGGTTCACTCCTGACAGGTCTATCGCTTCCCCAGGTGACCAGCGGTTTAGGCTCGCTCGCACAATGCATACAATATGCTGACGGTTCCGCAGATTGGGGACCGGTGAAGACAGCAGACGTCCAACTGGCGAACGAGCCAGCGGTTACGATTCCGATCCAGGTCATCGATGCAGGCTTCGGCACAGTGCCCGTTTCATGTGGGAACCCGGACACGAGTCCAATAGCGGCTGGATACAACGGGATTCTTGGTGTCGGCCTCTTCACGGAGGACTGCGGGTCGGTTTGCCAAAAATATGCAGGCAACGAGATGTACTATTCTTGCAGCGGTTCAACATGCACTGCGACAACGGCTCCAGTCTCTGACCAGGTACAGAATCCGGTTTCACACCTCCCTGTTGATAATAACGGTGTGATCGTGCAACTTCCGAGTGTTCCTCTGGGAGGCGTGATCTCGATGAACGGGACACTTACTCTCGGTATCGGTACACAGGCGAACAACATGCCTTCCGGGGTTACGATGTACCCTGCCGACCCGTTGTTGGGAGAATTCATAACATTATTTAACAGCAATATATACACCCATAGTATCGTTGACATCGGCTCGAACGGACTGTTTTTTGATGCAGGTTCACTAAGCGCCCTTCCTGCCTGCCCCCCGGATAGCTATGGCCAGGGTTGGTTCTGTCCTTCCTCTACACAAAGCCTTTCTGCAACCACCGCAGGCTATGAAGGTTCACCGAACGGCGTGGTTTCGTTTCACATCGGCAACGCTTCAAACCTTTTTTCTTCACCCAATCATGTGTTCATCGAACTCGGGGCTCCCGAGCCGGGCACATCATTCTATTGGGGGCTTCCATTTTTCCTGGGACGGAGCGTGTACGTAGGGATTGAAGGGAAAACGTCCAGCCTCGGGACAGGCCCTTACTGGGCGTATTAGGAGGAAGACTGCAACAAGGCGGCAAAAGCAGATCCTGTTCCATCCTAAAGGTGACCTTTCGGTGTTTTTGACTGGCATCCAACTTCAGATGTAAATCTTCAATTCGGGCTCAAGATGAGAGCAATTCCCCTATTGACTTACCAGTCGCAGATATGTATGACTAAATCATAGATTCGCTTTTTATTTTAGTAAACCAACCATCTGTCCGGCACGTTTCCGGAGACTTTTGTTTTTTTGCCCTCCAGAGAGGCGAAGATACGGAATCAATATCTTTTCTGCTTTTTTATTATTCAGTGAAATGTCTTTTTACAAAAGAAGCGTAAACGTATCAACTTTTCATCTTAACCCAACATAATAATTTATTGAAAAGGAGGGAACCGAGATGCAGAAAAGAAATTTTTATGCTTTGCAACATGTATGTTTCCGATGGCTGACATTATCCATTCTTCTGGTTTCTATCGCCATCATGGGGGTGGGATGTTCTTCTGACGATGATACAACTCATCGCAAATCCACGGTAACAACCACACGTGACGCACAAGGTGTGTGGTTCGTTGCCGGGTCGGAAAAGGACAGACTATACGATGTATTTGAGGCAGCGGGTTATGCTGTTGCCTGTGACCGGCTCTGGCAGGCGGAAACGTTCAGGCGGTCCGCCCGGGGAAGGCTGGCTGAGATATTCGGCCCCTCTCAGTTGACCCAGGATAAATTCGTGCGCATCACCATGTATTCCGACCAGGAACTGCAAGATGGTTTCTCTTCAATGGATAAAGAGGCGCAGGACGTTGTCAAAGGTTATGTGGCCGGCTTTAACAGGCGCATAGCCGAGATTCGCAAGGATCCTTCGCTTCTTCCCTTTGAATTTGCTGCTGTTGGAATTGCAAATACTGCGCTTGAGGACTGGACGTACAAGGATGTTCTGGCCTGGGGGGCTTTGATGTCGAGAAACTTCGACTGCGAAGGTCAGAAGACGGGACAGATCGATAACGCAGCACTGTATCAGGGGCTTGTGGCCGCATATGGCGCCACGCAAGGAACGCAAATGTTCGAGGATTTACGATGGGTCAACGATCCCGATGCGCTGACCTATATTCCCAAACCGATCAAAGTTTCCCGTGCTCAAAAATCAGCAGAAAGAACGCTGTCCCCGCTGATGGAAAATCCTCCGTCATTTCCTGATCTGCGTGCGGCCGCCAAAAATATGGCCGAGATGCAGGCTCAGATCGACGAAAATCTGAAGAAGATAAACGCCTATGTCAAGATGGGCAGTTATGCTTGGGCGATCAAAGGGAGCAAAACGGCCTCAGGGAATCCTATCATCTACTCCGGTCCGCAGATGGGATTTACCGTACCCTCTATCATCGGTGAGGGTTCGATAAGGGCCGGCGGCTTGAATGTATCCGGCATGACCATTCCGGGGCTTCCCGGAATCGTTATCGGTCGCACGCCGCACCATGCATGGTCGATGCAGGTGGGTCATGCCCATACCGTAGATTATTACATAGAAACCCCGGCAGCGATGACCCTTCACAGGACGGAAACCATCAAGGTGAAAGGAGCGCCCGATGAGGTGCTGCCAATATACAGGACAGCCCATGGACCCGTTGTGAATGCAAGCCCCGTCATTTCATGGAAATATTCCCACTGGGGATATGAATTTAAGTTTGTCAGGGCCTATCTTGATATTGCCCGGGCGACGAGTATGGATCAATTCGGATCGGCCATAGAACTCGTGCCGGTATCTCAGCATTTCACTTATGTTGATAGAGATGGAAATATAGCGTACTGGATGTCGGGAAGGGACCCCGTCCGTCCCTATGGTGAATGGCGGCTGCCGCAGGGCGCCGCAGGGGCGCCCCTGGAGTGGAACGCAGCAAACCTTATCCCCCGTTCAACCGATCGCAATAACAGCCAGGGTTATTACTGCGGCTGGAACAACAAGACGAATGCAGGCTACGCCAATGCACCCAATAACATCGGATATTCCGCGGGCCCGTTCCACAGGGCGCATGTAGTCGATGATTACCTTTCCACAACCAACAATCTGACCTTCGCAGACGTCAGGAATCTTGCACTCAACATCGCGACGACGGACTCTTTCGGCGGTGGGGGAAATCCCTGGAAGTTTGTTTCTGAATATTTCATCAACGCTGTAAACACGGCTCCGGATGCCCCGCATGCTGATCGTACGGCGGCACTTGCCCTTCTTGCTGCGTGGGACGGGCATTTCGTTGATGGAGGGGTCGGAGCCTGGGCTGCAGGAATGAACCGTGCCGACGCATGGATGCTCATGAACGCATGGATCAAAGAGGTTCTTAAACTCACTTTCGAGGAGCTTGCCTCTCCGCTTCCAACGCAAAGCGATCAGGTGCTCTTCAATGTACTCCTCCACGGCCTTAAGCCGGGAGGTATCGTTAACTACTACAACTGGTTTCAGAACGCGGATAGTTTGGCGCCTCAGACCGCCAATGCAATCATTGTAAAGGCGTTGGATAATACGCTTGACGCACTGGGAGACGCGCCCTGGGGTGTCAATCAGCGGGGCGTTATCGAGTACAACCACTCTATGCTGGGAAAGGTATGGGAAATGCCCTTCTCGTCACGTTCCACCTACGCACACACCGTTGAATACGACAGCACGGGGCCTATCGCGATCTCAAGCATGTTTCCTCTTGGAGAATCGGGAACCATATTGGGTTATCCCACACCCAGTTTCGATGCTAATTTCTTTAGCATGACCGGTGTGTTCGACGAGTTTGTATATAGGGACTTCCCTCTGTTTACACCGTAACCATTCAGCATCACAAAACGTAAAATAACGCCTCACCAACCACGGTGAGGCGTTATTTTATGAACCTTCCATAACGATGTCCGCCAAGGCAGCGCTTCCTTTGGGATCAAAAGTTGACGACTGCTTCCAGAGGCACCGGCGGATAAATCTGTCCGTGATTGGGAGGCATGGAATTATAGACCCAGTCAAT
>CAZOPH010000103.1:0-6097 GCA_964581635.1 uncultured Smithella sp. | reverse complement strand
ATAATCTTAGATCTGTCGATTTGACAATTACAGCCGCCGCAGTATTTAACTACAATATCCAAACGTATTGAGCTCCGAATGTTGACAAGGTTATGCCAAAGGGCAGGATTGAATGAAATCAGTAATCTGCTTATCCGTCAGACCGATGCCTGGTTTGGCGTCCAGGCGTTTGACGACCAGACCTTTTTCAAAGAGGATTAAAGTTGGAAAAACATCGATGCCATATAAATCGGCAATATGTTCCTCATCATCGGCAACCAGAAGCAGATGGCGCGGTTCTTCGCGCGCCTTTTTTTCAAACACGGGCAAAACTCTTCGGCAGTAAGGACACCATGACGCATAAACCATAGTGATGACTCTATCTGTTTGCTGAAGAACCTGCTCCAGATCGCGAAGGTTGTCCACTGATGCGCATGACTCGTTGGTGCCCATCGATTACCTCTTCTTGCTAACGAAAACGGTTCATTAGTCCGGCGAGTTAACTTTTGCTCGCCTAAAGGTCACGCGTGTCGGATCAAAAATTCACCTATATTTGCCAAAGCTATTTCTTTAAGGGTGCTCCCGTTATAAATCTCTCCTGCAGTCTGCGCATTCCTTGAAGCCACCGGGAATAATCAGCCGCCTTTCTCTGCATGTAGGTTTTTACTTCCGGATGAGGCAGGATTAAAAACTGGTCGGCGGCAAGGGCTTCCATAACAGCGTCCGCCAGCTGTTCGGGTTTCATCAAGCCGTCCACTCCCGCCACACCGCCGCCCTCATGCTGACGTGTCATTTCCGTTTCAACGGCCTGCGGGCAAAGGGCAAAGACCTGGATACCCTGATCGCCGTACGTGATGGAAAGATTTTCCGCCAGGCCCACCGCCGCGTGCTTGGTGACGGAATAAGGAAGAGAACCGATCTGGCTTAAAAGCCCCGCCGCCGAAGCTGTAATCAGAAACGCGCCCCCTCCGCGTTGGATCATGCCGGGAATGACCGCGCGCGCCGCGAACACATGCGCCAGCACGTTGACTTCCCAGATGCGCTGCCAGGTTTCATTATCCACTTCATAGCCGCCGATAGCGATAATGCCCGCGTTGGAGCAGAATAGATCGATGCAGCCATACTTTTTTTCCGTAAATTTTGCCAGGCTGATGATGTCCGATTCTTTGCGCACGTCACAGGCAAAGGCTTCACCCTTAACGTCATCAGCAACGGCTTTTGCACCCGGTTCATTGACATCGGCCGCAATGATGGCCTTCGCGCCTTCTTTTGCAAACCGTTGACATAACCCCCGGCCGATGCCGGAAGCCGCACCTGTAACGATGATGACTTTCCCCGCTACGTCCATTTTTCTTCTCACCTTTTCATTAATTTTTATAAAATTCTTTTTATTCCGTTGATGAACTATTAATCAACCGGCAAGTTCTTTTGCTTTTTTGGCCGCCGCCTCCACTGCAGCCATCAGCGTTGATCGAATCTTTCCTTCCTCCAACACTTTTAATCCGACAGCAGTGGTGCCGCCAGGTGAGGTCACCATGTTTTTCAATTGTGCGGGATGCTGCTTGCCCGTCAGACACAGACGTGCCGAACCCAGCATTGTCTGCGCTGCAAGTTTCTCGGCCAGATCCCGCGTCAGGCCTAACTGCACGCCGGCGTCGGTCAGCGCTTCGATGATTACAAAACAGTATGCAGGACCGCTGCCGCTCAAGCCGGTCACGGCATTCATGAATTTTTCATCCACTTCCACAGCAAGACCCACGGCATTTAAAATCGCCAGTGCGTATTGCACATCGTCTTTTTTAGTAAAATGTCCCCGGGCTACAGCGGCGGCGCCTTCGCCCACCATCGCGGCGACATTGGGCATCACCCTTAAGACACGCGGAGTTTTGGATAACGCCTTTTCAATAAAATCTGTTGTCACTCCCGCGGCGATCGAAATAAACATCTTTGATTGAGTGGCGACGGGTCGAATCTCCGTGAGGGTCTCCGGAAAATTTTGAGGCTTGACCGCCAAAATGATAATATCGGCATTTTTTACCGCCTTTTTGTTGTCGCCGGTCACCTGCACTTTCAAAGAAGAGCGCAAATCAGCAAGCCTTGCGGGATCAATATCCGTCACGGTGATATTCTGCGCGGAAAGAATTTTGCGGGTAACCATCCCACGGACAAGAATACTGCCCATCTTTCCGCCTCCGATAATCGCAACTTTCTTGCCTGTAAACATCGTTTTTCGTCCTCCGCGGTGATGGCCAATACATGCACTTTTTTCCGGCATCCTGTCAATACAATATTGAGAGATTCTTCCATTGCATAAAAATTTGCTTTTGTGATAGTCACTTCGTCGAGAGGATTATGATTGATGTTGAAGTATTTCAAGGTAAAAGAAAATAACGTGGCCTGCTGGGTGAATCCGCGCGACTTCGGCACACACAAACAAAGTCTCGTTTTTATCCACGGTTCAGGCGGTAATTCCAGCGCCTGGTCTCATCAATGTGCAAAGCTGCACAAGTTGTTCAATATCGCCGCTGTCGATCTTCCCGGGCATGGAAAATCAGGCGGGCACGGAAAACAGGACATTTCCGAATACGTTCTCGATGTGAAAGAAATTCTCAGTGTTTTAAAGCTGGAACATCCGATATTGATCGGACATTCGCTTGGCGCGGCAATTGCCCTCGATTTTGCTGCAAAATATCCGCAGGCGATTAGCGGTGTTGCAGCCACAGGCGGTGGATTAACCCTGCCTGTAAACCCCGACATCCTGGACGGCTTCCGTAAACAACCGGATTTTGTCCTGGACATGATCTGCAAATTTTCTCTGGCCAAAGAAAACCGTCCTAAGTTTTATGATGCCTTGCGCGCAAGCCTCGGTCAGGCCAATGTTGATGTTGTGTCCGGTGACATGCTGGCTTGCAGCAAGTTCAATCTGACAGGGGAACTCCAAAAAATCATCGCACCGGTGCTGGTTATCTGCGGCACGGAGGATAAAATGACGCCGCCGGCTTCATCAGAGCAGATCGCCACCGGCATCGCTGGAACAAAACTTGTCCTGATCGAAGGCGCAGGACACATGGTCATGATGGAAAAACCATCAGCGTTCAATGATGCCTTGCGAGATTTCGCCGCGGCACTGCCGCAGGCCGTTCACACAAAAAAATCATAAAGGATGTGGATTTTATGCTCACCATCGGTTCCAGTAATTTAATTATCGCTCTGGCGAAAGTCATTGATATCATCCTGACGGTCTATATGTGGATCATCGTCGCCCGTGCCCTGATCTCTTGGGTGAATCCCGACCCGTACAATAAAATAGTGATCTTTTTGTATCGCGTGACCGAACCGGTGTTGCAACCAATACGCAAAATTATTCCCCGGCATAGCCTACCCATTGATTTTGCACCGCTGGTTGTTTTGCTGATCATCATCTTTCTGCAATATTTTCTGGTTCAAACCATGATCCAAGCGGCACGCGGCTTCTAGAAAGGCAAACGTTTTGACCCCTAAGCTCCTCATTCGTGAAACAAAAAACGGCTTATCGTTTGACATCCACGTCAATCCCCATGCCTCAAGAGCCAACATTGCGGGCATATCGGAGGGGATGCTGAAAGTGAAAGTCACCGCTCCGCCAGTGGAAGGGGCGGCTAATGAAGCCTGTATCGAACTGCTGTCCAAAAAACTGGGACTGAGAAAAAGCCAGATGAAAATATCCGCAGGCGCCAGAGGACGTAAAAAAACGATTCTGATTCGTGAAATCAGTAAAGCGGATTTGGAACAGAAAATCCATAAACTGGATATTGATCATTCATAGCGCGCAATTCATCATCCGTTAAAACACAAGAGAACTGAAGAAAAAAAATGGGAAGCACAGCAGAAAAATCAGAAAATGCCAAAGTAGCTAAAGCCGCCGGAATCGTGGGCGCAGCAACGATGGTTAGCCGTGTTTTCGGGGTGATTCGGGACATGGTGATTGCCGCCTTATTCGGCGCCAGTTGGATGACCGATGCGTTCTGGGTGGCTTTTCGCATCCCCAATATGCTCAGGCGCCTGCTGGGCGAAGGTTCGCTTACGGTTTCCTTTGTTCCTGTTTTTACCGAATATCTGCAGAATAAAACAAGAGAAGAAGCCCTCGAGCTGGCTTCCAACGCCTTTACCATTCTATCGGTCATTCTCGCCTTCGTATCGGTGCTGGGCATTCTCCTGTCGCCTTTGATTGTCGGACTGATCGCGCCCGGCTTTATTGCAAAACCCGAGCAGTTTGCGCTGGCTGTTTTTCTCAACCGCCTGATGTTTCCCTACATCTTTTTTATCGCTCTGGTCGCTTTATGTATGGGTATTTTAAATTCCTTCCGGCATTTTACCTCGCCGGCCTTATCACCGGTGATGCTGAATATCGCCATGATCGCTGCTGCGCTGACTTTGCACGACTGCTTTGCGCAGCCGATCACCGCGCTGGCCGCGGGGGTACTGATAGGCGGCGTATTGCAGCTGGCTATGCAATGGCCGGCTTTGTTGAAATTTGGCGTAAAATTTAAATTCCGCTTCAACGTGCGCCATCCGGGCATTAAGCAAATCGGCCTGCTCATGCTTCCGGCAATTTTCGGAGCGGGCGTGGGCACGATTAATGTTTTTGTTGGAACGATCCTGGCTTCCCTGCTTCCGGGTGGCTCTGTGACATATCTTTTTTATGCCGATCGGATCATGGAATTCCCGCTGGGAATTTTTGCCATCGCCATCGGAACTGCAGCGTTGCCCAGCTTTTCGAAGCATGTTGCCGCAGGTCAGATGGATGAGTTAAAATCCAGCATTTCCTTTTCATTGCGGCTGATGCTTTTTCTGACTATTCCGTCAATGGTTGCCCTAATGGCGCTCCACTTACCGATCATCTCCGTTTTGTTTCAACGCGGCGCTTTTGACGCTCAAGCCGCCATTTATACCGGTCAGGCCTTGTTCTGTTACGCGCTGGGACTTTGGGCTTTTTCGGTTCTTCGCGTGTTCATTTCCTCTTTTTATTCACTTCAGGATTCCAAATGGCCGCTGAAAGCAGCCATCATTACCCTGATCGTCAATGTGCTTTTCAGTCTGGCATTAATGTATCCTTTAAAGCACAATGGCATTGCCCTGGCCGGCTCCATCTCAGCCACCGTCAATGTATTGATTCTGGCTTTTGTTCTGAGAAAAAAAATTGGATCGTTCCTTGATCGCACCTTCTACATCTCTTTATTTAAAATTGCTCTATCCTCTGTTGGCATGCTCGGGAGCATTGGAATCATTGAATATTTTATACCCTGGAACACGCACGCCGGCCTTCACTCAAGACTGATTTTTCTGATCAGCTCTGTTGTTGCAGGCGCCTTTGTATTCTTTATCTCTGCCTACCTCCTGAAAAGTCAGGAAATTTACGCTCTCATCGATATGGTCAAAAAACGGTTAAGCCGGTCATAGCGTTCATTCAGCCGATAAAATCATTGACTTCAATACTTCAAAGTGATAGGAGCTCCTGTCCTAGGCTGGCAGAAGCCAGCAAAAGGTATAAGAGGTAAATTATGTTAGATATTAAATATTTAAGACAGAATATCGACTTCGTCCGTCAGAAAATGGACGCACGGGGACAAAAAATTGATTTTGACCGTTTTATAACTTTAGACGCAAAAAGAAGAGACATTCTAGGGGCCGTAGAGACCCTGCGTAACGAACGTAACAGCGTGTCCAAGCAAGTGGGCGAACTCAAAAAGAAGAAAGAGGACGCCTCAGCGCTCATTGAAAAGATGGGAGACGTATCGGCCAAGATAAAAGAATATGACGAAAGTCTGCGTGTCACGGAAGAAGAGTTGAACGCCTTTGTCATGATTGTGCCGAATATCCAGCATGAATCCGTACCGCAAGGCAGTGGTCCCGAAGATAATACTGTTGTTCGCACCTGGGGTGAAAAACCGGTTTTCAGCTTTGAACCCAAACAGCATTTCGAACTGGGCGAAAACCTGAACATTCTGGATTTCGCGCGCGGCGCAAAAATAACCGGAGCGCGCTTTACGCTTTATCGTGGGGCAGGTGCTCAACTGGAGCGGGCGATTACCAACTTTATGCTGGATCTGCACACGGGAAGCCATGGCTACACGGAAGT
>CAZOPH010000102.1:0-6134 GCA_964581635.1 uncultured Smithella sp. | reverse complement strand
ACGCCAGGGGCACCAATTAAATCAATCACGTACAATTTTTTGAATGGCATAACGGTTTATTTGATAGCTATTGTGATAAAAAGATAAAATTTTTTGTCTTTCTCTCTCCTTCACTCAAAGATTTTCTTGACAAGCACGGGAAAAATGGATAGAAAGTTAACCGGAATGATTCCAGATAAGATATGTTGACGAAAGAATCCATCATTCAAAGGCTTCAGGAGAACGGCTTGAGACTCACTAGTCAAAGACTGGCTATTATTGACGTGTTGGCTAGGAAAGGTCATCTTCATCCGGGAGCGCGCTTTATCTACAAAGAAGCGAAAAAGAAGTGCTCCCGTCTCAGTCTGTCATCCGTCTATGCAAACATGAATGAACTGTTCCGGCATGGAATAATCAAATCGCTTGAATTTGACGGGAAGGAAAACCGTTGCGAAGGGAATCTGGAAGAGCACATTAATCTTATCTGCGAACATTGCGGGAAAATTACTGATTTCGAAGTCCCCGTTGCTTTGAATCAGAAAGAGATCGCCAAGAAAACGGGCTTTCTGATCACCAATAACAGGCTGGAATATTACGGATACTGCGGAGAATGCACTAAAAGCAAAGGATAATCGATGTCCGGGCACAAAACGCCGGGCACATCTTTGCAACTGGTATTCGGTGTTTTACTTCATGACTTTTTCTCTGGAATTATTCCGGATAAAGAAAAAACTAAACTGTCGCGTATAAATATCAATAATTTAACCGAATCAAAATGAAAGGAGGAAACGCAATGAATGAAGAAAGTAAGTGCCCCGTAACGGGTGGGTCAAGCAAACAATTTGCGGCTAGAGGTATGTCGAACCGTGACTGGTGGCCGAACCAGTTGAAACTCAATATCCTCCATCAGCATTCCTCCAAGTCCAATCCAATGGGCAAGAGTTTCAACTATCGTAAGGAATTCAAAAAACTTGATTTCGCAGCGCTTAAGGAAGACCTCCGTAAATTGATGACGAATTCGCAGGACTGGTGGCCTGCCGATTGGGGCCATTACGGCGGCCTGATGATCCGCATGGCCTGGCACAGCGCTGGCACCTACCGCTCCGGTGACGGCCGCGGCGGGGGCGGTACCGGCAACCAGCGTTTTGCGCCTCTCAACAGCTGGCCGGATAATGTCAACCTCGACAAGGCGCGTCGTCTGCTCTGGCCCATCAAGCAGAAATACGGCAAAAAAATTTCCTGGGCCGATCTGATGATCCTGGCCGGCAACGTCGCCCTGGAGTCCATGGGATTCAAAACTTTCGGTTTCGGCGGCGGTCGTGATGATATCTGGGAACCGGAAGAGGATATATACTGGGGCTCTGAAGAGGAATGGCTGGCTACAAGCGATAAACCGAAGAGCCGTTACACCGGCGACAGGGATCTCGAAAATCCCCTGGCTGCGGTACAGATGGGCCTGATCTACGTGAACCCTGAAGGTCCGGACGGCAATCCAGATCCCGTCGCCTCTGGCCGCGATGTACGTGAAACCTTCGCTCGCATGGGTATGAACGATGAAGAAACGGTTGCCCTTGTTGCCGGCGGGCACACCTTCGGCAAGGCTCATGGCGCGGGTGATCCGAAACTCGTCGGCCCCGAGCCCGAAGCCGCCCCCATCCAAGAACAGGGCCTGGGCTGGAAGAATCGATTGGGTACCGGCAAGGGCGTGCATACCACCTCGAGCGGTATCGAAGGCGCCTGGAAGCCTAACCCCACCAAGTGGGATAACGGTTATTTCGACGTGCTCTTTGGTTACGAGTGGGAGTTGGTCAAAAGCCCGGCGGGTGCTCAGCAGTGGCAGCCCAAGAACATCAAACCCGAAGACATGATTCCCGACGCGCACGATCCATCGAAGAAATATCCGCCGATGATGACCACGGCTGATTTGTCGCTGCGCTTTGATAAGATCTATGAGCCTATCGCGCGCCGCTTCCACCAGGACCAGAAGGCTTTTGCCGACGCCTTTGCCCGTGCATGGTTCAAGTTGACCCACCGCGATATGGGGCCGAAGAGTCGTTATCTCGGTCCGGAAGTTCCGAAGGAAGATCTGATCTGGCAGGACCCCATTCCCGCAGTCAATTATAAATTAATCGGCACGAAGGATATTGCCTCCCTCAAGAGCAAAATTTTGGCTTCCGGTCTGTCGGTTTCCGAACTGGTTGCAACGGCTTGGGCATCAGCGTCCACGTTCCGCGGCTCCGACAAACGCGGCGGTGCTAATGGCGCCCGTATTTGTCTGGCGCCGCAAAAGGATTGGGAAGTCAACCAGCCTGCCCGACTGGCAAAGGTTATCAAGACGCTTGCCGGTATCCAGAAGACATTCAACAATGCCCAGTCCGGCGGCAAGAAGGTTTCCATGGCGGATCTGATTGTTCTAGCTGGTTGTGCGAGCATCGAACAGGCTGCGAAAAATGCCGGACATAAGGTAACGGTTCCTTTCACGCCGGGACGCATGGACGCCTCGCAGAAGCAGACCGATGTCGTTTCCTTCGCTCTGCTCGAGCCGAAAGCGGATGGTTTCCGCAACTATCAGAAAACCCGCTATGCCTTATCCGCCGAGGAGTTGCTGCTTGACAAGGCGCAATTGCTGACCTTAACCGCGTCTGAAATGACAGTGCTTGTGGGCGGCATGCGTGTCCTGAATACCAACTTCGGACAGACCAGGTACGGTGCCTTTACCAAGAGGCCGGAAGCGTTAACGAACGACTTTTTTGTAAATCTGCTCGATATGAACACGGAGTGGAAGGCTGCCGGAGATTTATTTGAAGGTTATGATCGCAAGACAGGTGAACTGAAATGGACCGCCACGCGTGTTGATCTCATCTTCGGTTCAAACTCGCAACTCAGGGCTCTGGCGGAAGTTTACGGAAGCGCGGACGGTCAGAAGAAGTTTGTGAAAGACTTCGTGGCAGCCTGGACTAAGGTGATGAATCTTGACCGATTCGATCTTGCCTGATCGTAGCATAGACATCTTTGAGAGCTTCTAAAGGGGCTGTAAAAAAAACAGTCAGCCAACAACCAACTCCAGAGACAGACATACCGTCGCCGCTAAAATGGAATTTAATGAAATGCTCTATGCTAAGAGAAACGGGCTGATCTGCGATAGGACAGCCCGTTATTCTGTTGTTTATGTAATCAAAACAAAAAGTAATTCATTTTTTTCCCGTCATATGCATTGCCAACGGTTTATGAATGGTTGATCAACAAGAAAAATAATGTGTTCTGCCTGGTGCAGAAGATCAAGCTGAGCCTCCGAAAGATAGGGCAGCCCGAAATTGCAGACGCATTGCTTTCCATTTCCGATATTACTGACGCAACGGAATATATTGGTCGTGAAATATACAGGTTCGCTGAAATCAATGTTGTAAAAAATGTAAAGATACAATTCAGGATTGAAAGTGTTGTAGAATACCGGCTTGCTGTCTTTCTTTTTATGCCGTGATAAGCGACTTTCATTCCCTTGACATCTCTGACTGCAAAAGCGACACTTCCTGCCAGCATGGTTTTGCCTCTATGAACTCCGATCTGAAGCGTTTTGCAAATTTGCTTGTCAACACCTTTGGCTTGGATGTAATCGTTGTAAAACAGTTCATAAGCAACGTTGAGTTTTTCGGTGATCCTTTTGACCTTGCTATTGCAGGCTTTGATTAGAAAATCATTGGCTCCATTCCAATCCAGTCCTTTGACTTTCATTACCAAAGAAAGGTCTAACATTGATTTGATTAGACTAATTACAAGTGAATGGATAGGAAAGATAATAAATAAAGCGTAAACACCTTGAAAAATAATCTTAGATATGTTTCATTAAATAAGACTTTATGGACTAAGTCGTTTCGTCAATCTTCATTTTCCAAAATTGATAGGTTTAAGATGAACGATTATCTGATCACGTATGCTATATAACCCACAATCCTTACTGAAAGGAATGTGGGTTTTTTATTGTTTTGTCGGGACTGAAATAAAAAAGCATAGGGATGGTATCAATGGATTCAACATACAAAATAAAAGATAATTGTCTATTCTTGAAGGTGACGGGTGATTTTGACAAAAACCGTTCAATAGAAATAATTTATGAGACACATGAAAAGTTATTAACACACAATTTGACTATGATTTTTTGTGATGTTAGGGATGTAACGGGACTTGAATATCCACGAAAACCTATTCTTTCAATATATGATTTGTCTTCTATGATCTCCACGTATGTTCCTAGTCGAACAAAGATAATTATACTGGGAACAGAAAAACAAGTCGATAAATATGCTTTTTTTGAGAATGAAATGATTAAAAGGGGATTATCTGTCAAGGTAACTTCAAAACCTGAAGAAGGTTTGAAATGGTTATCGGAAGAAAAATCATAGAAGAGATATCAATGGATACAAAATACGAAATAAGAAATGACTGTCTGTTCTTGAAGATGACTGGTGATTTTGATATCAATCGTTCAATAGAAATAATGTATGAAACAAATGAAAAGCTACGAACACACAATTTGAATAAGTTTTTTCTTGATATTACGGAAGAAACTGGACTTGATGATAGAAAAAAAACTGCCAAGAAAGTATATAATTTATCCTCTTTGATATCCCAGGCTTTTCCCATAGGAACAAAAATATCGCTTATTGAAACGAAAGAACAAATGGGTGGATATAGTTTTTTTGAGGATGTATTGACCCGTATGGGATTTTCCGTCAAGGTTACTACAAAACCTGAAGAAGGTATGAAATGGTTGGGTGTGTTATCAGAAGAACAATCCGTGTAAAGCCCTCGATATAAAATTTCATGTATGGCCTGCTTTGTCAGGATGCCCTCGTTTAATTCGACCACATTCTTCATATGTGGCCGTCATCTAAAAAAACGGCGTCTGATTAGATTAAAAACCGACCGTCAGGGCTACGTAGGGACCTGCAAATTCTAAGTCGGCATACACGTCGTCGATATCATCTACCTTGAATTTCATGTAGCGGTATCCGCCGTGAATATCGAGGAAAGGGAATGGTGTGACAGAAATTTCAGCCATAGCATCGAAGAATACACTGCCTGAATACCCCATACCTGAAGCTTTCAATCGGCCCTGAAGAATATTTTTGATCACGCCGATATGAGCTCCGATACCAAGCATTGGGACCGGAATTTGGAACGTTTCTTTTTGATCATACTGAGATCCAATAGTGGATGAACGCATGCTCGCTTCTCCATCAATATAACTCATTTTGCCGATAATGCCGACGGAAAAACCTGCCAATACATTCTCAATATTGATCAGATCATACTGATACTCAAGATCGAACATCTTCGCCTTGAAGTCTGATTCGACGAAGGCGTTGGCCGCATATGTTTTACCTAAGAAATTAATTGACTGCGTAATATACTTTGAACCCGAATAATCCAACTGGGTGTACATGAAACTTATGTGATGTTTCTTGATGCCCGCATACACTTCCACGGAAGGGAAACTTTCATCGCTTATCCCTAAAGTATCCTTTACATCAATTTCACTACCTTCGAGCCCGTCTCCATCCATTCGAAGATCTCCCTTGAGATCGGGGAACCAGTAATAGCCTCTTACTCCAAGTTCAAGGGCGCGTGCTGGTGTGACAAGACTGACAATTAAAGAAAATATTGCCATCACGCACAATACCGATGAGAAATATTTCTTCATAGATGTTCTCCTTTTGAGAGGAACTTGCTTTTTCCTGAGCGAACATAAGACAAATGGTCTTGTGTGTCAATGCAATAAAGACAATGGGTACAAATTGAAAGGAGGCAAATTTGTCTATCAAAATTGATAGATGCTTTGTTTCACCTGTACAAAAATTTGATCACTGATTTTTGAGCATCACGGAATTATTTTTTAACATGCCCTTACTGGGAAACTTTCCCAATAAATTATGATAGCCCCGGCCTTCACATTTCTTTCAATGGCTTGAACGTTTCATTGCAATAAAAGAAGTAAAAGTTGAATTTTAAGATGTGGGTGCCAATGAAGACTTTCGGTAAATATCATTGTATTTCATGTAGATAGCATTATTTTTTTGTGTGTCTTTAAATTTTGGCACGTAAATTTCATTAGTATCAAGGCAAATAAACAAACTACCCTAAGGAGGGAACAGATC
>CAZOPH010000101.1:0-6147 GCA_964581635.1 uncultured Smithella sp. | reverse complement strand
AGGCCGTAAGTAAAAATAAAGGATTGAATATTTCGGATTTACACAGGATTCTTTCTGTGGAAAAAAGCACGACAACCCGGCTGGTCAATCCTCTTATTTCAAAAGGTTTTCTCAAGCGAGAGAAATCAAACCTCGATTCCAGAGTCTTTATGCTGACCCTGACCGAAGATGGCAGGAATATTCATCAAAAAGTTCAGCTTTGTCTTGATGATTTTTTTCATAAAGTAGCGTCCAATCTGCCGGTGGGTAAGAGGGATAATATCTTGCAGGCTGTGCAAATCTTTATCAACGCCATTAAAAACGCTGCCGGTGTTTGCGATTGTTGTACATAATATCGAGGGTGCAAAGATGGAAGAAAATAGGAAGAACCTTGAGCCAATTGCCAAATTTGAGTTTCCGGTCATTTCGGAACAGGCAACTTGCGGTTGCAGCGTTAACACCTTAACCGATGCAGTGAACGCAGTCCCCAGCCTGGATCAGTCTTTTGTTTCAGGATCGGTTTCCACGTCTGCGGGTAATTTACCGAAAGTTTCATCCCGATTGACAAGGCAAGACCGATGGGGAACACTCAAGGCCCGCATCGGCGTGGGGAGAATGAACTACACAATTAATCCCGGTCTTTACGCGTTGGAGGAGCCGGATGAAAATGCGCCTGTGCTGGTTACCGCCAACTACAAAATGAGTTTCGATTATCTGCGGAAGGCGCTAGCAGGCCGTAATGCCTGGATTCTGGTTCTGGATACCAAGGGCATCAATGTTTGGTGCGCGGCAGGCAAAGGAACGTTCGGAACGCAGGAACTTTTAAAAAAGATCAACGCAAGCGGTCTCAAAAATGTCGTCAGCCATAGAAAAATCATTCTTCCCCAGTTGGGAGCGCCCGGCGTGGCTGCGCATCAGGTCAAACAACTCTCCGGCTTCAAGGTTTACTATGGACCCGTCCGCGCTTCTGACCTACCCGCCTATCTTGACGCTGGGTCAAAGGCCACAAAAGAAATGAGGCTCGTGACATTTCCGTTGAAAGACAGGGCGGTGTTAATTCCCCTTGAGCTGCTGACCACCGCTAAACCTTTTATTCTTGTGTCACTTGCTCTGTTAATTCTGTCGGGCATCCTGGGACAATCCGGATTTCAGGCAAACATTTTCCATGAGGGGTTGTTTGCCGTCGGAGCGCTGGCCTGCGCTATTGCGGGTGGCGTCATACTGAATCCACTTCTCCTGCCTTATCTGCCGGGACGCGCTTTCTCGATTAAGGGATTGTTCGTCGGAGCACTGATTGCCCTGGGCCTTATTTATCTGCGCGGTATTGATGTGCAGCTCTGGGCGGGTCGCGCGGAAGCAATGGCGTGGCTGTTGATTATTCCGGCGATATCGGCCTATCTGGCCATGAATTTTACCGGCTGCTCAACCTATACATCGCTTTCCGGCGTAAAAAAAGAAATGCGGTTTGCTTTGCCTCTGGAAATAACATCTGGAATTCTAGGTCTGGCCGCCTGGATAACATCGTTAATTCTAAAATAGGAGCAATAGTGGGACACATGGTTTATCTGAAAAATGTTGCAACACTGGCGATGGACACAACCAAATGCACCGGTTGCGGGATGTGCCTGGAGGTCTGCCCTCATAATGTATTTAATATGAATGGGAAAAGCGCGCAAATTATAGATCTTGACGCCTGTATGGAGTGCGGCGCCTGCAGCAAAAACTGTCCGGCAGGCGCGGTCAGTGTGCAATTCGGCGTCGGTTGCGCTGCAGCTGTCATCAACAGCATGCTGGGGCGAAACGGCGGCGAATGCTGCTGCGGACCTCAAACAGATGACGCAAGTATGCCCGGAAGCGGCGGCTGTTGCTGTTGAGCTTTTTGCTTAACACAGTTTCATAAAATTACTTGTGAAATTATTCTCAGACAATAAAAAAATCCCTATGGCCTTTCGGCCATAGGGATTGAAATTTATTATCTAAACGTTAATGTTTAAAAATAGTATTTTATGCCTAATCCAACATTAATTCCATGGGCATCAACATCAACTTCGTCAGGTGAAACACGTAAATAGTTATAGCCGACTTCAAAGTTAAAACCGACTTCGGGCAACTGCGGGAAATTATATTCAGCACCTGCAAAGATGCCGGGGGAAATAACAGAGCCATCTTCACCATCAGCATCAAACTGACCCAAACCTAATTTCAACCCACCATAGAATCGGCTGTTCGGTCTTACCAGAAAAGCATACATTCCTTTAGCTTCGAGCATCCAAAGATCAGCATCTGCATCAGAACCAGAATCGTACTCAATTTCACCTTTCCCATAGAAAAAATTGCCTTCTAAGCCAATAGCGGTGTTTGGACCAAGCCAAGCTCGCACTGAAGCCCCATTTAGCATGTTACCAGCAATTAGACCTTGAAAACCGAAACCGATTTTAGCATTGTCCGCTGCAAAAGACGGAGCAGCGCACAGACAAATCACCGTGACCATGACAGCCACATAACCCAAAATTCTTCTCTTCATTTTTTTCCTCCTAAGTTAAATAGGTCCAAAAACTTCCGCCTCCTTCTTAAAACGGGCATCTCTTGAAAAAGGCCACCTCAACTTCTACCGCCTATTTTGCCTCCCAAGACTCCGGCTGCAAAATAAAAAACCGTGCGAAACTAGCCTTTCGTCTCATCAGGTTTGTCAAAATTTGTTTCCTGGAGGCTCGAAGGCGTTTCATTTGGTTAATGCATCTAGCAACTTCAATGCCATATGTAAAAAAAGATTCAAACGGATAAAATCTTGTCGATTTACTTTTTTTAAACAAGGTACAAGCGATTGAGGCGAAGAACTATTGTTTGTTTTTCTATTTAAAATGATTGATATTATAGACAGAAAACCAGTGCAATTCTGATCATCGGCACTTTATCCAATATGTATTAAAGTTAACACAGACATTGAGATCTCAGCCATGATCTGGAGCAAAAAGACGCTCGTCAACGGCTGTGCGTGTCGTTTTTAACACACCTTTGACGACAATGGCATACACATCATCATAAAATGCTGGGTCTAAACTAGATCAAAAACATTTAAAGAATGCGTCCAGAAGACCATGCAGGCGATTATCTGCGGCAAAGTGGAACCGGAAAGAGTCATCCATTCTGACGCTTTGTGCGGTTACAATAGCCTTGTTGACTTGTGATACAAAAATAACTATTGTATCCAACCATGAAAGAATAAATTTTATTATGAGAAAAAACATATCAATGTTATTCAATCATTCCAGTCAGTCGCTTAACCCGGATCCTTGATTCAATAATGACTTGAGGCTAATCATGTTTCGCTTTCTCAATAACCGCAATTTTATTTTTCTGCTGGCCATTGGATTCGGGCTTGCTCTACCGCAGGCGGCCGTCTGGACCAAACTGGTGATGATGCCCGCTTTGGCGCTCGTCATGACGTTGGCGACGATCAATGTTTCCAATGATTATTTTCTCAAACCGCGCGCGATACTGATTCCGTCTCTGTTCGGTATCCTCATGACTTACGTTATTTTGGGCGGTGTGATTCTAGCCGCTGCGGCTTTGCTGATCAACGCTCAAAACATATGGATCGGCTTTGTGCTAATCGCAGCAGTGCCTCCGGCCGTGGCCGTCATTCCCTTCACCGCCATTCTGGAGGGCAATGTTTCCTATACCCTATCAGGCACAGTGGCTTCTTATCTGGCGGCTCTGGCGATCATGCCTTTGATGTTTTGGATCTTTATCGGGACGGGCTTTGCCGATCCTTATAAACTCATCCGGATCATGCTGCTGTTGATTGTTTTGCCGCTGGTGCTATCCAGGATTATTCTTCACTGTAATTGGCAGGACCGGATCTCACCGGTTCGCGGATTGCTGACGGATTGGGGTTTTTTTATTGTCCTGTATTCGATGATCGGCGTGAACAGGGATTTGATTTTCAGCCAGCCACTGCTGATCGTACCCATAGCGATGGTTGTTCTTGCGGCTACATTTATCCTGGGGTTTGTCATTGAAAAGGTTAGTGTTCTTGCTAAGGTGGATAAAAAAAATAGGGTCAGCCTGGTCCTGCTGGGTACTTTAAAAAACCAAGGCATTGCCGGCGGCCTGGCCATTGCGCTGTTTGAAAAAGAGGCAGCTCTGCCCTCCGCGGTTTACAGCGTTTTTATGATTCTCTACATCATGTGGCTCGATCTGCGTCGGCAGTGGCCATGAGCTAAGGCGGATCAGTCTCTCCCGCTATCCCCCGGAATGTCTGAAAATTTATTGGTTGTGGTATCGCAAAACAGCTTTTAAAAGCGAAGCACTGTGGCCCAATTGTTCATAAGCTTCTTCTTTGGTCATGCTTCTTTTTTCCCCCCGGAGTTTGTAACCCAACTTACGGCTGATATTGGCGATGCGTGCAATTTCGCGGGCCAGATCTGCTTCAAAATCGTTCCCGTTCAGCTTGATAGCGTACATATGTTGAACAATCTTCTGCGTCTGATCAAGGATGGCGTCTTCAACAATGCCGTCATTGGCCTGATGGTATTGGATATTGAAGTCGTCATAGGCCATGTTATGCAGCGGCATGGTCAGGTCGCCGATGTAGTGGGCACAGTAAACAAAATGATAAAGAGCATATTTGCCGGTACGCGCGTCTTTTTCGTAGGCGCGCAGGGAGGCGATAATCGCCCCGAGCAGATGTCCTTCTTCATCCAAGCCCTTGTTTCTTTTATTATAGCGTTCAATCTGAGCCAACACCATCTGCGGTGTGATTTCCGCTCCCGCGTTATTGTTGAACCAGTGGTTATAGGATTCGATATTGCCTGCTTTTAGTTTGGCAATGTCCGGTCCGGCGCAGTTATACCACATGCCAAATCCTGCCGCCTTGGCAATCGCCAGATGAGTCTTATCATTCCAGGCCTGGCTTGGTGAGGCCATCAGCAGCAGGCCCAAAACAATCAGAAATTTTAATCCAATATTTTTCATAATATTCCTTTACATATTATAATTCCATCACTTCATTCGGCTGAAAAGAATGCTCCCCAAGATGAGCATGGCTGCGGCAAACAGCGTGATGATTCCCAGATCAACATAAAACGGATAGGTGTTCATGCCCAAAAGCGCACCGCGGACGCCGTCCACGGTGTAACTGAGGGGGTTGAGTTTCACCAGGCCATGAAGCCAGGTGGGAAGTTTGTCGTCCACCGGAAAGAGCGCACCGGACAAGAAAAAAAGAGGGAAAATCAGAAAGGCTGAAATCACCTGAAACCCCTCCAGGCTCTCCAGCAGGGACCCCAATGCCAGCCCCAGCGAAACCAGGGCGATCGATGTGATGAACAAAATCAGCAGGGCCTGCGGAATGCCCCACGGGTTCACGGAAGGGAACAGGAAAGAAAAAACAAAAAGGATCACCACTTGCAGAAGGACATCAGTGCAACCGCCGAGTACTTTCCCGAAAAAGATGCTGATGCGCGTCACCGGCGCGACCAGAACGGCCTTCAGCACATCGAGTTTGCGGTCCCAGATGATGTAAAGGCCGAAAAACACGGAACCGAAAATGACCGACATGGTCAAAACGCCGGGATAAATGTAGTCGCGATAGTTGACGGAGCCTACGGAGAGAGAAGCGCCGATGCCGCTTCCGAATAAAAAAAGCCACATCATCGGCTGGACAATGCTGGAGACGATTCGGCTTTTTTCCCGCCAGAAGACTTTAAACTCCCGCCACCACACAGCGGAAATGCCCAAGAGCTCTCTCTGAACCCAGTTGGAATTCATCGTTTCAGTTTCCTCTCTGACGATAGCGGGCAACGGAGTCCACCCAGCTTTCTCCACTTTCTATGGCATCTACGCGGATATCGCGGCCGGTGAGTTTGATAAAGACATCATTGAGCGTGGGTTTTCTCATTTCTACACTGACGACACCGGGAATCAGAGGCAGAAGCTCAGCCAGATGCAGATGGGCCGATTTCATGGCGATTTCAATCATTTCGCCTGCGATCTTCACCCCGGAAACATAGGAAAGCGAGCGGATGATGTCCAGCGGCGGCTGAGGCGCATTGATCGCGACGATGTCGCCGCCCAGCGTGTCGATCATGTTGCCAGGAGTGTCCAGAGCAATGATCCGGCCTGTGTCGATGATGCCGATGCGATGGCACATCGCTTCAGCTTCTTCCA
>CAZOPH010000100.1:1502-6173 GCA_964581635.1 uncultured Smithella sp. | reverse complement strand
GTGCTCGACCTCGGCAGCGGTTCGGGGGAGATGCTGTGCACCTGGGCACGCGATCACGGCGTCATCGGCACCGGCATCGACATGAGCCAGTTGTTCACCGAGCAAGCGAAACTCCGCGCTGAAGAACTCGGCGTCGCCGATCAAGTCACGTTCATCCATGGTGATGCTGCAGGCTTCGTCTCTGACGAGAAGGTCGATGTGGCAGCCTGTGTTGGAGCTACATGGATCGGTGGGGGCGTCGTCGGCACGATCGAGCTTCTGGCGCGGAGCCTGCGCACCGGAGGGATCATCCTCATCGGCGAGCCCTACTGGCGGCAGTTACCGCCGACGGAAGATGTTGCCAAGGGGTGTCTTGCCCACTCCATCTCCGACTTTCTCATGCTTCCAGAACTTCTCGCGTCTTTCGGCCGCTTTGGCTATGACGTCGTGGAAATGGTTCTGGCTGACCAAGACGGCTGGGACAGATACGAGGCGGCCAAATGGCTCACCATGCGCCGATGGCTTGAAGCCAATCCCGACGACGAGTTAGCCAAAGAGGTTCGAGCCCAACTGACCTCGGAACCCGCGCGCCACGCCGCTTACACGCGTGAGTATTTGGGCTGGGGTGTGTTTGCGCTGATGCCGCAGTGATGTGTTGGCGCATCCGGCGGATCGTGAACGGCTATGCCGCGCAACAGCTGGTGGCTCGTCAAAATGGAATTGCTCCTGAATTCATTTCTTATGGTCTGGTTATCCGTCAAGACGCAGCCGCTTCGCGGCGCGGCTTAATTCAGGTATTATCAAAGAATGACCTTGACATGTATGCATAGGATATGCATACTAACGCATCACATTTATATGAGGTAATAATATGAGAACAACTCTGAATATCGAAGATACTTTAATTGATAAGGCGACAAAAATTACAGGAATTAAAGAGAAAACAGCACTTGTAAAGCTTGGTTTAGAAGCACTTATCGCCAGAGAAAGCGCAAGGAGGCTTGCAAAGCTGGGTGGAACTCAAAAGCAGCTTCAGACAATACCAAGAAGAAAAGGAGCATAACAAATAATGGTTCTGGTGGACACATCAGTTTGGGTTTCGCATTTGAGGAATGGGTGTGTTGAATTGGCAAACTTGCTCAATGATGGAAGAGTATTATGCCACCCATTAATCGTCGGGGAGCTGGCTTGTGGAAATCTTAAGGACAGAGCCGCTATTCTTTCTTTTCTTCAATTACTACCAATGAGTATCGAAGTCGAACATGAAGAAATCTTATCATTTATTGAGAATAACCGCTTAATGGGAAAAGGTATGGGCTACGTAGATGTCCATATGATTGCATCTGCTATATTAACAGGCGTGCCAATCTGGACACTTGATAAGAAACTGGCGCAAGCCGCCGACGGCCTGCGTATAAAATATAAAAATTGATACACTACTGTCCGGGTATTTGTTCGAAGAATTATTTATTCCATTCAAGATCAGGAAATTACAGTATGGGTTGTAAAAGTTGGGTATCGCAAAGACGTTTATCGCTGAAGCGAACAATCTGCTATAGCCGACCGCCACGCCAGGGGCCGGCTCCGGCGGATTTCGTTTTTCGGCCATATAAAAAAATTTTTGCTGACCCTATTGTAATGTGCCGTAGAATTCATGTTTATCTGTAGCGCATTCCTTGATAACTGTTTCTTCTTTCCAGTTCTTTGTTAATGGAGTTGAGCACATCCAGTTTGTTTTGAGCCCAGGAGGGTGCCAGAAAAATATCGCGATAGCCGTCGGCGGTGAGGCGCTGAATAACCATATCCGGCGGCAACACCTCCAGAATATCCACAGATAATTCGACGTATTTCTCCTTTGTGATCATGGGGATGGAACCTTGTTTGTACAATTCGCCCAAGCGGGTGCCCTCGAGTGCCAGAAGTGAATGAATTTTTATGCCGTTCACCGGCAGGGTAGCCAAAGTCTTTGCGGTCATTCGTACGTCTTCGTCACTTTCGCCCGGAAGACCAATAATAATATGGACACAAATGTTCAGACCTTGTCCGGCCAGAACGTGAACTGCATCCAGAAACTGCTGAAAATTATGTCCCCGGTTGATGAATTGCAGCGTTTTATCGTGGATGGACTGCAAGCCCAGCTCCACCCAGATGTGATTTTTTTTCGCGTAACCGCTCAAAAGCTCAATCACATCCGGCTCCAAACAGTCCGGCCTTGTACCGATGGAAAGACCAATGATGTCTTCCTGAGACAATGCCTCGTCATAGAGCGTCCGTAGTTTCTCCACCGGTGCATAGGTATTGGTAAATGTTTGAAAGTAAGCGATAAATTTTGATGCAGAGGGCTTGTAGTATTTTTTGCCGGTCGCAATCTGATCGACAACAGTGGGCAGCTTCCCCTTCTGGCGCAGCTTAGACCCTCTGCCGTCACAGTAGATGCAGCCACCCGTGGCTAAGTGTCCGTTACGATTGGGGCAGGTAAATCCGGCATCAATTTGTAATTTATGAACCGTACAGCCGAACAAATTACGCCAGTAACTTTTCAGATCGTAATATTGCTTATTGTTTTTCCAGAAATCCGGCCTGGCCAATGCCGCCTCTTTTTTATGTTGTGTTTTTTTTGCCGCAATACTATTAAAATGAGTCAAGTGCAAGCATTTGGTTTTTGGAGAAATTAAGTTGTCAGATAGCTACGACATTCTGGTCATCGGCGGCGGTCATGCGGGCTGCGAAGCGGCATTGGCGTCGGCGCGCATGGGCTGCAAAACACTGCTCTTTAATATTAATCTGGATTCCATCGCGCTCATGTCCTGCAATCCGGCTATCGGCGGCCTGGCCAAAGGCCAACTTGTGAAGGAAATCGATGCACTCGGTGGTGAGATGGGTAAGATCACCGATAAAACCGCCGTCCATTTCCGGTTACTTAACGCCTCCAAAGGTCCGGCTGTTCAGTCATCACGAATGCAGTGTGACAAACAGCTCTACCGGTTGACCATGAAAGCCACTGTGGAGAATCAAAAAAATCTTTATATCCGCCAAGCCATGGTCGAGAGTCTAGTCGTTGAAAATAATGTGATCCAAGGCGTGTTGGATTCGAGCGGTTTTTTTTACGGCGCAAAAAAAGTCATTATAACCACAGGGACGTTTCTCAACGGTCTGGTTCACATCGGCACATCGCAAACGCAATCGGGTCGCGCAGGCGAACTGGCCTCCGTCGGCCTGGCCAATCAACTCCGGCAACTCGGTTTTGAAGTAGGCCGGATGAAAACCGGTACGCCGCCCAGACTGCGCGCCTCGTCCATTGATTTTTCCTGCCTGGAGCGCCAGGACAGCGATCCCGCGCCAGAGCCTTTCTCTTTTATCACCAAGGCTTTGCGGTCGGAACGCCTGCCTTCTTACTTTTCGGGCACTTCCGCCGAAACACATCGCGTGATTCGCGACAATATTCAGCATTCTCCTCTTTATTCCGGCGTGATCAAGGGTGTAGGAGCACGCTACTGCCCGTCGCTGGAAGATAAAGTCATGCGCTTTGGTGACCGGCAGAGCCATCCGGTGGTCCTGGAGCATGAGGGTCTCGACACGCAGGAAATTTATGCCAAGGGACTGGGCAACTCTCTGCCGCTGGAATTGCAGTATCTAATCGTTCATAGTGTGCGCGGGCTTGCGCAGGCCGAGATCATGCGTCCGGCTTATGCCATCGAGTATGACTTTGTTCAACCCAGCCAGCTTATGCTCACACTCGAGACCAAATTAATTTCCGGTTTGTATCTGGCCGGTCAGATCAACGGTACCTCCGGCTATGAAGAAGCGGCGGCGCAAGGTCTCTGGGCGGGTATCAATGCCGCCCGCGCCTTGCAGGGTGCTCCTACCTTTATTTTGGACCGCTCCGAGGCTTACATGGCGGTGATGATCGATGATCTGGTCACGCGTGGTGTGGATGAACCTTACCGCATGTTCACGTCACGCGCCGAATACCGCCTGATTCTGCGGGAAGACAATGCCGTCATCCGCCTGATGGGTAAGGGTTGCGAATTGGGTCTGATTGCGCGTGATCATTACGCTGATCTTCAGGCTAAGATGAATCGCATTGCGCAGAGCATCCAACATCTTAAATCATCGCCTGTGAAACCCCTACCGGAAGTAAACGAAGCGCTGGGAAAACTTAACTCTGCGCCTTTAAACAATCACACCACGCTTTATAGCCTGCTAAAACGTTACGAAATCGCTTATGACGACCTGGCTCAGTTTCCAGGCTGGAAACCCGAAAGTGATCGATTTGTAAAAAAACAGATAGAAATCGAAACCAAGTACGAAGGCTATATAAAGCGCCAATTCGAAGCGACCAAAAAATTAAAAGATCAGGAAAAAAAGAAAATCCCGCCGGACTTCGATTATGCCTCGGTGCCGGGTCTCTCCAACGAACTGCAAACCAAGCTTGCCCGGATCGCACCTGCCACCGTCGGCCAGATGGAGCGAATTCCCGGCATGACCGAAGGTGCCATCTCCGCTGTGTTGATTATGATCAAAAAGCAGGAAAGGGAAAGCTGCATTTCTTTGAAATAGAGCCACTTTTGAAGAAAAATGTTTGTTAAATTCTTTTCTCGTTGACAAAATCAACAACCTGTCTTTATAATTCAACCAACTCGCATTTTTCAACAGAATGTGAATGTTTTAGTGAACCATTTCAAAGCAGCT
>CAZOPH010000100.1:0-1402 GCA_964581635.1 uncultured Smithella sp. | reverse complement strand
AACTCGCATTTTTCAACAGAATGTGAATGTTTTAGTGAACCATTTCAAAGCAGCTGAAAAACGCATAATCCTTAGGAGCCGACTTCTGGAATTCATATCCAAACGGTTTTCCTGAAGATGAAACAGATTCAAGATCTGGAAGCTTTGGAGGCCTTGTGTTCGCGATGTATTTTTCACCTCAATGTATCATCAATACCAAGATCAATTTGCATCATTCCCGCAAGTGTTTAATTTCAACCTGCAATGCTTTTTCAACGTTCGTACATTTTCAATCTTTTAAGAATTTACAAAATTCACTTTCTCAACTTTTTCGAAAACAAATGCGACGGCCCTGTTCGGATAAAAATGTGTTTTGTATCCTAACCCGGTGTGCTGGATTCCATGTTGTCCAGCGCTGATCAAAGCGCAAGAAGTGGTTTCCCGAAAATCGGGAACTTTCCAGAATCTTTGTTTTGAAAAAATTTTGATCTATTCATAGAGGGTGAAAAGGCATGTGGACTTATATTCAGACTGTTGTCATTTATACTTTTGTACTGGGGTCACTTTATCTTCTGATTTCACTTGGTTTTTCTCTGATCTGCGGGGTGTTGCGGATTTTCCACCTTGGATACGCCTATATCTTTCCTCTTACGGTTTACGGCACGTGGATGTTTATGTCGGCACTCGGTTGGTCTCTGATACCGTCCATTTTAGGCATGGTCGTCATTCAATTTATGGTCTCCATTCTCATTTACAAAGGGATGATCAAAAAATATATGTACACAGAAGATGTTCTGTTAACCGCTCTTCTGCTAGTGGCGTTAATTATTGAACAGGCTACTAATTATTTTTATCCGGTTCAGGCGGGTGTTTATCTGGAAACAACTTTGGTGGACGGCATATATCAAGTCGGAGAAGTTGTGATTCCCAAGCAGCTGGTGATCGGTGCCGTGATTGCTCTGGTGATGACCGGCGCTTTCGTCTTCTTTTTCATCAAAACAAAAACCGGTATGGCCATCCGGGCTTTGTCCCAGGATATTTATTCATCGAAGATTGTCGGTATTAATGTTGAAACTCTTTATATGTTTACGATGATGATCGTCCTTTTGCCCGTCATCATCGGGATGCTTATTGTCGCGCCGGTTTGGTCGGTCGAACCCGGTATGGGCTGGTTGTATATGACCACGGCGATTTTGGTTGCTGTTCTGGGTGGTCTGGGCAACATTAAAGGCACGATAATGGCCAGTTTTTTAATCGGGTTTACCCACGCCATTGTCTGCAATGTCATTGGAGAACCACGCTTTATGACTTTGTCAGCATTGATTCTTGTCATGATTATTTTAGTTATCCGACCCCAGGGATTAGCAAGGAGTGAATCGCTATGGTAGAGTTCGAATTAAAAAGAGACCGCATTGTTATCCGG
>CAZOPH010000099.1:0-6194 GCA_964581635.1 uncultured Smithella sp. | reverse complement strand
GATGATATTCTGCTTACGGCAATACTTCAGGCCATGCGCCTGAATCATGACGTATCATAAAATAAACAAGGGAGTTCACGGAGATCATGGATGAAAAAAAGATAGCCATTGTGACTGGGGCCAGCCGGGGCATCGGACGGGCCACGGCTGTGGAGCTGGCCAGAACCGGTTATTATGTCGTGATCAATTATAATTCCAGCGAGGCGGCGGCACGTGAAACGCTGGAAAATGTTCAAGCCGCCGGTTCGTCTGGTGAAATACTAAAATTCGATGTGGCCAAAGCTGCAGAGGTGAAAGAAGCGCTGGCGAAAATAATTGAGGAGCATAAAAGAATTGATGTGCTGGTGAATAACGCCGGTGTGACGGCCGATGGTCTCTTTATGCTGATGGGAGAGGAGGAATGGCATGGTGTCATTAATACGATACTCCATGGATTTTATAATGTAACGAAGCCCGTCTTGCGCGAAATGGTCAGAAAGAAACGCGGCGCTATTGTATCCGTCTCTTCCATCTCGGCGATGATTCCCAATCGCGGGCAGGCCAATTACGCGGCAGCCAAAGCAGGGATCAACGCCGCCTCGTGCTCGCTTGCCAAAGAAGTGGCGCGTTTCAGTATTCGTGTTAATGTGGTTGCACCGGGTCCTATCGCAACAGATATGTTAAGCAGTATGCCGATGGACGAAAACATGATTAAAAGCGTTATTCCGATGGCGCGGGTGGGGAACCCCGAAGAAGTTGCCCGTGTGATCCGCTTTTTGTGTTCGGATGACGCCTCCTACATTACAGGGCAGGTGATTGCCATCAACGGCGGGATGTTTTAACTATGATCCAGATTGCTTCCATGAAAAAAATATTTATGGTTTTGTTGATTCTGCTGATGCTTCTGCCGGCGAGCGTGCGTGCGGATAACTTTGAACGATTGCGCCGGGACTCGTCGCGCATTTCAACCATGTCCGCTGATTTTGTGCAAAAGAAGTTCATGAAGATTCTGTCCAAACCACTGGTCTCGGAAGGGAAGTTTTATTTTACAGCGCCGGATTCCATCCGCTGGGAATATCGTCAACCCATCAAGAGTGTGGTCATTTCCGACAAGGGGAATACAAAACGCTATATCGCCTCCGGGGGGAAAATGGTTGAAGATAAAACCGGCGGCGCACAGGCGATGAAAATTGTACTCGACGAAGTGGCCGGCTGGATGAGCGGCAAGTTTACCTCCAATCCTTCCTTTACCGCCACACTTAAGGAAGGATCAAACACGCAAATTACGCTGACGCCGGTGGGGAAAAGCATGACCGGCATGATTGAAAAAATTGAAATTACGGTTACCCGAAAAGATGCGTCCGTTAAATCCGTGCGGATTGTGGAAAACGCCACAGCAGAAACCCGGATTGACTTTCAGCATGTTGCCATCAACCAGGAGATTCAACCGTCCGTCTTTCAGGATGTTCAATGAAAGGCATCCTTTGTTTGATCGGTTCTTTGTTGCTCGTTTCCTGTGCTGCCCTACCGGCTATCCGGCCGGTTGCGGATCTTGCAGGAAAAAACATCATCTGTCCATCACCATTTCTTACGGGAAAAATCCGTCTCATCCACGCGATTGAAGTGCGCGCAGCCGGTCAGGTGCAAACCGTCATGATTGGCGTGACGATCACGGATCCTGTCACACGGACGATTTCCTGCGCCCTGATGAGCGCGGAGGGTGTGGCTCTTTTTGAAGCCGTTTCAGGGCCGGATGGGCTGAAAGTCAGCCTGGCGCTGCCGCCTTTTGACGCGGCGGACTTTGCCCGAAAAATGATGGATGATATTGAACTGATTTTTCTCGCACCCCAGGGTGCGCTCACCGAGAAGGGTATTTTCGCCACCGGCGAGACAGTCTGTCGCCGGCATAAAGAGCAGGGTGGCTGGATTGATGTCTTGGAAGGTCGTGATGGAGCAATCCACATCCGTCGCTATTCCGAAGGCGGCCGTTTGCAACGCAGTGTGACGCTCGCGGGAGGATTGGCCAATCCCTATTCCACTATTGATCTTCAGGCGTCGGAACGGGTCGATTACTCGCTGATGATGACGCTGATCGAATCCGAGACGGTTCGAGACGAACCGCAGCGTAAGGAATAATTTAAGGGTATCCTTGATGAGAAAACCGATCGAAGGAAAGAATATTATTGTCATCGGTGCGGGCGTTGGCGGTCTTTCCGCAGGCATTCTGCTGTTGCTTTTCGGCTATCACGTCACGATTGTAGAAAAAAATCGGGAGCCGGGTGGTCTGATGCGTTCTTATTCACGCCGGGGGATCGATTGCCCCGTGGGTGTGCACTATGTTGGCGCACTCGGGCCTGCTGAACCGTTGGGTAAAATGTTTGGTGTTCTGGGCATTTCCGTGGAGGATTTGTTTTATCGCATGGGGAGCGAGGGCATCATTGACCGGTACCTTTTTGATGATTTTGTTTTTGATCTGCCGGTGGGTCTTGATGCGTATGAAAAAAATCTGAGGGAGGCGTGTCCGAAAGACGGCGCCGCACTGAATGTTGTCATGAAAAATTTACGCGAGATTGCCGGCACCATGATGGATTCCCCTTTTTTTTTGAATTCGGGTGATCCCTTTCAGAATATGGATCATTTCCGACCGATGGGAGAGTTGCTCGATGACATACAGGCTTCTCCCCGATTGCGTGCCGTGCTGGCGGTGCCCTGCGAACTCATCGGCGTCCCGCTTGCCGAATGTCCGGTGATCTTTCATCACATGGTGGTGGCCGGATATTTGTTTTCGTCGTGGCGGTTAAAAGACGGAGGCAGCCAAATAGCGGATGTGTTTGCCGCCCGTTTTACAGAACTGGGCGGTAACCTGATCTTGAATTCGGCTGTGCGGAAGATTAATATCGCCGCAGGCAAAGTGACGGGGATCAACTTGGAGAAGGGTTCCGACTTGACTGCAGACGCAGTAGTCGCGGCGATCCATCCGAAGAGCCTGCTGAACTTAATGGATGAGAACGCTCTGCGTGCGTCTTTGCGGGAGAGAATTTTAACCCTTGAGGAAACAAACGGCGTGATAGCCGTGCAGGCGAGCGTTGACGCCGTGGCGCACGCTGAAATCGATTATAATATTTACCGGTTGCATCCTGACGAAAAAGGTTTCATTGAGGACGGCATCTTTTATCAAATACGACGCGGCAATGATCAAAAAGCCAATTTATTATGCATTATTACCCGCTCGCTATACGGTGAATGGAGTTTGTGGGAAAATACATTAACAGGACGACGCGGGGCGGCCTACGAGGAAAAGAAACAGGCAATGGCCCGCGAGTTGTTGAAGAAAGCTTCAGTAATATTCGGGCCTCTTAAGAATCCAGCCATCCTGGATGTGTTCACACCTTTAACGCTGCGCGATTATGGAAATTGTCCCGAAGGCTCCTGTTATGGTGTTTTGCGTTCGTCCCGCCAGCTGCTGAAAATTGCTTCCTTAAATAATCTGCCCATAGGCGGGCTTTGTCTGGCCGGACAAAACGCCTTAGCGCCGGGAGTTTTCGGCTGCATTCTGGGGTCGTTCAATGCGGTGAGACAACTTCTCGGCGATCAGCGTTATGTAAGAGAATTTCAACGGCAACGCTAATGCTGGACGGCGACATTGATTTATGCTAATTTTCGCCACGTTTCCTGATCAAAAAGAAAATCCTTGTTGCAGGCGTACCCGATTATACAATAAATCGATATTGTTGACCAATATGCAAAGTTAAAGGAGTCGAATCAAATTTAATGACACGTCAGGATATTGAAAAAGAAGTCCGCGATATTTTTCTGAGAGCATTTGAAGTTGAGAATCCCGAGATGGATGTCAATCTGCGGGAAGCCTACGGTTTTGATAGTATCGATGCCATTGAACTGTTACTGGAAATTGAAAAGTTTTTGGATTCGGAACTGACGCAGGATGAAAAAAAGAAGGCGATGGATATACGCACCATGAAACAGATTATCGACTACATTGAAATGCTTGCCCGGAAGCGCGGGCTGGCGGTGGAGTAAATATTTATGGAACGCAGAGTTGTTATCACCGCCTGTTCAGCCATTTCGCCCATCGGTCACGGCAAGGAACAAATTGTCGAAAGCCTTTTAAAGGGAATTTCCGGCGTCAAAACGCTGCGCGAAGATGAACTGATCAGCCATTTTATTCATTCCCGAGTTTACGGCACAGTGAGCTATCCGATTGCGTATGATTTCAGCCGCCAGCACCGTAAGACCATGGGGCCGGTGGCTTATTACGCTTGTCAGGTAGCCAAGGAAGTGCTGGCGCAGGCGGGGCTCCCCGCTGAATTTGTAACGGGAGGCAGGCTCGGCATAGCGTTTGGTTCGATTCACGGTTCTCCCACCGTACAGCGCGATATTTACCGTATTTTTTTTGAAGCCAAGGATAAGGCTTCTTATCAAGGGATTGGTGCAGTCGATTATCTGAAATCCATGGTGCATACCACCGCCGTCAATATTTCCAAAATGTTCGGCATTACCGGCCGCATTATTGCGTCCGGGACAGCCTGCACCACGTCGAGCCAGTCCATCGGTTACGGCTACGAGGCTGTTAAATACGGGTTGCAGGACGCCATGCTCTGCGGTGGCGCGGATGAATATGATACGATCACGGTTGCGGTTTTCGACAACCTGCTGGCCTGTTCCACCGCATTCAACGACCATCCCGAGCAAACGCCCCGTCCATTTGATCGCGCGCGCGACGGTTTGGTGGTCGCCGAAGGCGCGGGGGCCGTCATGCTGGAGGAATACGAATTCGCGAAAAAACGCGGCGCGCCGATTCTGGCCGAGGTGATCGGTTTTGCCTGTAATTCCAACGGCGGTGATCTGATCCTGCCCAATCTCGACGGTATTACCAAAACACTTCAGCTCAGTCTGGAAAACGCGAAGATTGACGCCTCGGAAATCGATCTGGTCAGTGCTCACGCCACCGCCACCAAGATGGGCGATATCATCGAGGCTCAGGCCAACGGTGCGGTTTTCGGTCCCAGACCTTACGTAGTGGCTCTCAAGAGCTATATGGGTCACACCATGGCGGCTTGCGGTGCCATCGAAACGGTTTTGACGATTTACATGATGCAGGAAGGTTTTATTGCGCCGACGCTCAATCTGGAAGATGTTGACGAACGCTGTGCGATGGTTCATCACGTTCAAAAGCTCATCGAACATCCGGTTAAAACCGCAGCCGTACAAAATTTCGCGTTCGGCGGCGTGAACACCAGCCTGCTCATTCGAAAGTTGACCTGAAATTAAAATGGCCGTTCTTCGATTACTTCAGCACATCATTGATTTTTGCCTCACGGTGCTTTTATGGGCTTATTTTCTTTTCGGTTATCTTTTTATTCTGCTTTTTCTTTTTATTCCTTCTTATATTCATTTAAAAAAAAGCGACGCTGTTTTGCAGAAGATGAATTACGTCCATTTGAAATATTTTTTTCTCTGGGTGGGTTTTTTGGCGCCCCGCACGAAATTTACGATCGATGCGGACGTGCGTGGACTTCGTTCCTCCATCATCGTCTGCAATCACATTTCTTATCTTGACCCGATCGCACTGATTTCGCTTTTCCCGCGTCAGACAACTATTGTTAAAAATACTTTTTTCAGCGTGCCCATTTTCGGGTGGTTTTTGAAAAAGGCGGGATACGTGCCTTCATCACCTTCCGAAATGTATGGCCCTGCGATGATTAACCACCTGGAGAGTATTAAGCAGCATTTGGCAGCGGGCGGCAATCTGTTTGTTTTTCCCGAAGGCACTCGTGGCCGAGACGGTAAAGTTGCGCCTTTTAATAAAGGTGTATTTAGTATCGCGCGATATTGCAATACGGGTCTAGCCCTGGTTTTTATCCGGGATACCGATAAACTGTTTAGGCCCGGAAACTTTTCTTTTAACATGCTGGATCAAAACGATGTCCGGCTGGAATTAATCGCAAAACTTGCGCCCGATTATCAGGCGGACAATTTTTCTATCAATGCTCTGGCTGATCAGGCCCGACAAATCTTTGAACGAAAAATCGCCGATGTAAGAGCAGAAAAGGGTGCGATGGTCAAAGGGGAAAAATAAAAGGCAAATGACGCCAGGTTAAAGGTGGAGAGAGTGATCTGTACCAACCAATACTTGACTTGGCACACAGAGTCATATTAAGTCTTGTCTTGACAACCATAACACCTACGAGTCAATA
>CAZOPH010000098.1:0-6215 GCA_964581635.1 uncultured Smithella sp. | reverse complement strand
CTTATCCCTTAGCCCATCCTCTCATTGCAGAAATGCTTGAAGTAGCACCCCCAGGTCAGGGCGGAAAATATTTCCTTGACGGCCGCATGTCCTTTGGCGGGGATATTCCTTGGTCGACCATCGGCGACGCGCCGGGCAGAGGTCATACCGGATCGGGCGTAAGCGCGGCCACGTATGTAGAAACGGCAAGGCAGCTTATGGGCAAGGCCGGTGAGCGTCAGGTGAAAAACTGCAAATACGTTTATCAGAATGCCGCCGGCGGATCGGGATTCAACAACATCGCCACTATCTGGGGAAAGGAGATTTAACCATGGACTTCGATATGACAAAACCTGTTCCGGAAACACAACCGTGGTCGGAAAAATTTTGGGAAGGTGCCAAACAGGGGAAACTCCTGATTCAAGTCTGCAAGGACTGTAAATCAAAAATATTTTATCCGAGGAAATTCTGTCCCGAGTGCTGGTCCGGCAACCTGGACTGGATCGAGGCTTCCGGTAAAGCAAAGATTTTTACCTTTTCCACAGCTTACAGCATGGTTGAGCCCAAGTTCATGGATGAGCTTCCCTATACGATTGCCTATGTCGATCTTGAAGAGGGGATAAGAATGATGACTCGGATCGTCGAGTGCAAGCCGGAGGATATTCATTTCGACATGAAAGTGGAAGTCGTCTTCCATGAACGCGGCGGTTACTTCCTGCCTTACTTCCGTCCTGCGGGCAAAAAGTAAAGGAGATCAGCTATGTCTGAATATACAACTCTGATTTATGAAATCAAGGGATCGGTATGCAACATTACTCTGAACAGACCGGACAAGTACAACGCCATCAACCGGGAAATGGCCGCCGAATTGCTCGACGCTTTTCGGAAGGTCAGAGATATTCCTGAAGTCGCCGTTGTTGTCCTGGCCGGAAACGGAAAGGCGTTTTGCACGGGAGGCGACCTGAGTGTTTTCCCATCGCTGGCAGAACATCAGGAATCCTTAAACTGGCTGGCTCATGACGGTTATGGGATTGGTAAGGCCATTGAGCTTTGTGAAAAAGTGGTCATTGCCAAAGTGACTGGTCACTGCCTCGCCGGAGGATTGGAACTGGCCCTGATGTGCGACCTCATCTACGCCAAGGAGTCGGCCAAGTTTGGCACGACAGAGATCAATATGGGAATCCTGCCCGGCTGGGGAGGCACCGTGCGCATTGCCCGGGCCATGCCCATTTATCGGGCGAGGGAAATCATCTACAGCGGCCGCAAGGATTTTCTGGCTAAGGATATGTACGAGATGGGCTTTCTGACCCGCGTCTTCAAGGATGACGAGTTTGAAGCAAAATTCAGTGAAGTCGTTGCTAATATCAGCTCAAAAAAAGCTATTGCCCTGAGAATGGGCAAGGAAGTCATGGGACGTTCCCTGGAATGCGGCAGTCTCGACACCGCGCTGGCGCTGGAGCGCAACGCAATCCAGTGGCTGACCTATGCGCCGGACATCCAGTCGGTCATGGACACGTTCAGAAAGAAACCCGAGGATCTGGTAGCGCAACAGAAGAAAGCAAATATCGATTCGGATGTAAAAAAATAAAGGAGGAGCCCATGGATTTCAGCTTCAATGAAAATCAGCTTCTGATCCAGCAGACGTTTAAGAAGTTCTGCGAGAAGGAGCTGAATTACGAATATGTAAAATGGATGGATGAAAATGTAGATTTTCCTCCGGACGAACTCTGGCAGAAGTTTGTCGATCTGGGTATGTTTTCGGCCGCCATTCCGGAAGAGTATGGAGGGCAGAATCTGGGAATGATTGATAACATGGTTGCGTTCGAGCAGATCTGCAAGGCCTCCATGTCTGTGGCCTTGGCCGTCGGTACCACAACTGGTTTCGGAGTCCGTTTTATCCACGAACTGGGGACAAAGGAGCAAAAAGACAAATATCTGCCGCTCATTGCCGAAGGCAAGTTCAAAACCTGTATGGCACTGACCGAACCGGGCGGGGGGACGGACATCCTGGGCGCTCTTTCGACCTTTGCCGAAGACAAGGGTGATCGCTGGGTCATCAACGGCCAGAAAATATTTATCACCGGTGCGCACGTGTCGGACTCTCTTATTACCGTTTGCAAGACAGAAAAGAATGCCAAAAAGAGTCAATCCTGGACCACCATCATGGTTCCCCGCGAAACCCCTGGTATTACCATTCGTAAAATCGGGAAAATCAGCTGCCATCATTGTGAAAGCGTGGAGATATTCTATGATAATGTAGAAGTTCCCAAAGAGAACATGCTGGGTAGCCGAGGTGGCGCTTTCTACGAGATCATGACCGTTCTGAACCCGGAACGTATCGGTGTGGCTATGATGGGCGTGGGGATTATCGAGGCCATTTATGAACAGTGTTTCAAATATGTTCAGGAGCGTAAAGCCTTTGGCGGTCCTATCGGCCGTTTCCAGATACTCCAGAATTACCTGGCGGACATGTACATCAACCTTGAAAACTCCCGGAACCTTACCTACAAGGCCGCATGGCTGTGTGATCACGGCAAGCCCTATCACCTGGAAGCTACCATGGCAAAACTGGTTGCGGCGGAAGGCGCGCGGCATGCGGCAACCTTTGGATCGGAAATCTTCGGCGGCTACGGCATCTGTAATGAATACCCCGTTTCGATGTTTGTCCGGGATGCATATCAGATACAATTTTCACCCATTTCCAATGAGATGAGTCGGAACATGCTGATGCAGTTCCAGGGGCTGCCGAAATCCTGGGCATAAGATGAAAGTTTGATCAGTTCGAGCAAGGAGTCAGGCATGTACACATTAGGAGACATTCCACGTTGCGGTGCCATCATCTGGCCAGATAACATTGCCGTCGTTTTTGAGGGGAAGAATTATACCTATAAACAATTTAATGAGCGAATCAATCGGTTTGCTAATTATCTCATCCAATCAGGACTCAAGAAGGGCGAAGGCCTGGCCGTCATGGCGGATAATTGCTCCAAATATCTTGAGGTCTATTTTGCTGCGGCAAAGATAGGCTTGCGCGTTACGCCAATCAATGTGCGGTTGGGCGACGACGAGATTGTTTTCATTGCCAATGACAGTGGTACGACTCTTTTTGTCGTCGGCGACGGGTATGAAGGGAAAGTTACAAAGATAAAAGATAGCTTAAAAAAAATTAAGACGTGGGTCACCCTGGATAATTCCATATCCGGTTTTCTCGATTATGAAAAGTTGCTGGAAGAATCATCCCTTACGGAACCTGATATTGATAAATACGACGTGCAGGAAGATGACCTGGCCATTCTCATGTATACGGGCGGGACCACAGGGCTTCCCAAGGGGGTGATGCTTTCCCATCGAAGCGCGATGCTGGCCGGGATATCGGCTGCTCTCCTTTCTGGATTCAGGGATGATGACTCCACTTGTTTTGTATTGCCCATCTTTCACGTGTCATGGTGGCCGATCCTAGCGATCCTGCTGGTCGGTGGAAAAGTTTGCATCAATCGGAAGCCTGATCTGGATATGATCTTCAAGCTGATCGAAGATGAGAAATGCACCCACATGAATCTCGTGCCGACCATCTATGGATGGATGGTGGACTATCCCAATGTCGAGAAGTACGACCTCTCCAGCCTAAGGCTCCTGTCCTATGCAGGCAGTCCCTTCCCGGTAGAGGTCTTGAAAAAATGCATTAAAAAATTCGGGAATAAATTTGGCCAGGGATATGGAGCGACAGAGACAGCCGGTGCAGCCATAGCCGCACTTGGATGGTACGACCATCACCTGGAAGGGCCAAGATCGAAGTACCTTGCCAGCGCCGGGAAACCTGCGCCAAATGGGCGGGTCAAGATCGTGGATGAGAATGATCAGGCCCTGGGACCTGGCCAGTATGGCGAGATCTGCGCCAAGGGTGAACATATCATGCAGGGATACTGGAAGAATCCCAAGCTGACTGCGGAGGTCTTGAAAGGTGGCTGGTACCACACAGGTGACATGGGCTACATGGATGAAGAGGGATTCATTTTTATGACCGACCGCAAGGCCGACATGATTATTTCCGGAGGCGAGAATGTTTATCCCAAGGAAGTGGAAGACATTATTTATGCGCATCCCGCAGTGAAGGAATGCACGGTCGTTTCAGCGCCTGATGCGAAATGGGGTGAAGTGGTTCAGGCTGTGGTGGTGCTTCATCCCGGTAAGCAGGCTACCGAACAGCAAATCATTGAACACTGCAAGAAGACTCTGGCGGGATACAAGTGCCCCAAGGCGGTGGCCTTCTGGTCCGATATCCCAAAAACTGTAGTCGGTAAGATCGTCAAGAAAGACATCAAAAAGAAGTTCTGGGAAGGCAAGGACAGGATGATTAGTTGATATTACTCAGTAACCATTAAAATAATAAAAGGGGGATTGTGGCATGTCAGGGAAAAAAGAATTTGCGCATATTTTATCACCTATCAAAATCGGACCGGTCGAACTGAAGAACCGGATCGCGCTGGCCCCGATGAACGAAACCATGTCGGGGGTAAACGGTGAATCAACAGAGCAGATGATTTCATACTTTGCTGCGCGGGCTAAGGGTGGGGCTGGCCTGGTCAGCACAGGCGCGGTCATGGGCACCCGCCTGGCCTCGGAATTTGTCTGGGGCCGGAACCTGTATCTCTTCCATCCCGGACATCTGCAGGGGCTTGGCATGCTCACCGAATACATACATTACTTCGGATCCAAGGCCGCCATCCAGATGACGATTGGATTTGGCCGGCAAGGACATTCCTATGATCATCATAAACTGGCGCCCGCGCCGACCGCTGGGTTGCCCTATGAGATAGCTGCTGAAAAATCGCCCAACCATTGCTCGGATCTCTATGCAGCCATTGAATATACAAGATACTTCATGACCGGGCAGATGACGCGCGAGATGACCATAGAAGAGATCCGAAGCGAGCAGAAGGAATTTGCCCAGAGCAGCCAACTGGCTGTGATCGCCGGTTTTGATGTCATAGAGATCCATGCCCCGCATGGTTATATTGAGCATCAGTTCCTGTCCCCGCTTTCCAACAAACGCACGGACCTTTACGGAGGCGAATGGCGCAACCGCAAGCGCTTCCTCATAGAAGTCGCCGAGCAGATCCGTTTTGCCTGTCCGGGCGTTGCCGTTGGATGCCGGATCAGCGCGGAAGAGCACATGCAGGGCGGACTTACTGAGGAGGAGATGATCGATGTGGCCAAGGACCTCGAAGCCGCCGGCCTGGATTACATCAGCCTGTCCGACGGCGCCGGCTACGAGGAAAGTGGTCATCTCATCACCGATATGGACCGCTCAAAGCACATCCCCGAGCATGGGCAGGCCTTCAAGAAGGCCCTCAAGATTCCGGTGATCGTGGCCTCCCAGCATGACCCTGTCAAGATTGACAAGAACATTGAGGAAGGTAGATATGACATACAAGCACTGGGCCGACAGCTCTTCTGCGACCCAGAGTATGCCAATAAGCTTGCGGCAGGAAAACACAAGGATATCGTCCGATGCTCACGCTGCAACACCTGTCTCATGCGCTGCCTGGCTGGAATTACGCCGGCCTGTCCCAACAACCCTAACCTCGGACGGGAATACACCATGGATGAATACAAAATCGGCCCGTGGCAGAAACATGAGTCCATTCTCCCTGAGGGCATGATGAGAGCCCTGATGCCGTCACTTGATCGTCCGTGGTGGAAGAATCAATTGGGCTATATCGAAAAGAGCTGGCGGCCTCTGCAGGGTCGTACACCAAGATAATCAGTCTCTGAAGAATCTTATTTCAATGCTAATAGGTTTACAGTAGGTTTACAGGCGGAAGGGTATTTCTCCTTCCGCCAAATAAAGAAAAAGTGAGGAGGAAATATGGCAGAAGAATTTAAGAAGGACAACTATTTTAAGATCGATCCGGAATGCCACCTGGTTGGTGATATGGAGCACCTGAAATATTTCCCCGGTGTGCAGATGTGGTGGCGGGCAATAGATAATATCAAAAGACCGCTCATGACCGGATGCCTGTTCTCCATGCTTGCACCGTTCATAGACGGCATGGAAGAACGAGAGATGCTCAAAGACGCAACCGCCGAAAACATCATCTGGGCCATGGACAAATACGGAGTTGATATTGCCTGCCTGTTGCCAGAATCTATGATGGATTCAACGGGATATACGGCCCGTTGGGTAACCAATGGCCAGATGGCCAAAATTGTGGAGACCAACCCGGAGCGTTTCA
>CAZOPH010000097.1:1898-6227 GCA_964581635.1 uncultured Smithella sp. | reverse complement strand
TGAGAACTGAGACATATCCTGATGATCTGTCCCGTCCTTTCTTTTCCAATCTCCTTCCGGAAGCTGAAATAAAACGAATCATCGCTCAGCGCCTACAAATCTCGGTGAGCAATGACTTTGCCATGTTGAACAGCATTGGCGGCGAATGCGCCGGGGCGGTATCCGTTCTCTCCTCAGGCGTTGCGCCTGCTGTGAAACCTGGTTATCAGGAACTCAATGAAGAAGATCTGCACAAGATTATCATCGACCTACCCCGAAGACCGCTAATGGCCGGAATGGAAGGTATGCGGCTTTCCCTGGCTGGAGCGCAAAACAAACTGCCGGTTTACATAGAGGGTGACCGCATCTTCATTGCGTCGGGGAATGCCCCGAGCACGCACATCTTGAAACCATTGATCCGCGATCTGGAAAACACGGTGGAAAATGAAACCTTCTGCATGATGCTAGCTCAAAAGATGGGACTACCCGCGCCGCAAGTTAAAATCTGCCGTGGTCTTGACGAGCTTTTCATCATTGCGCGCTATGACCGCAGCCGCGATAAGGACGGCCATATTGTGCGCCTGCATCAGGAAGACTTCTGCCAGGCCTTGGGATTTCTTCCCGATCAGAAATATGAAAGTGAAGGCGGCCCTTCTCTAAAAAATTGCTTTACTCTGTTGCAGAAAAAAAGCATACGCCCCGCCGCCGATCGCATGGCCCTGTTACGATGGACGATTTTCAACTTCCTGATCGGCAATGCCGACGCACACGCCAAGAACCTGGCCATGATCTTCACTGAACGGGGGCCACGTCTCGCGCCCTTTTACGACCTGATCTGCACGCAGGTTTATCCGGATCTGACAGATAAGCACGCCATGAGGATCGGCGGAGAAAACCGTCCGTCCTGGATTCGGCAAAAACACTGGGAGAAACTGGGCCAGGCTGTAGCAATTAAGTCAAGTCTTGTTTTAAAAATATTAAAAGATATGTCCGGCAGCATTATTCCGGAGGCGCAAGTCCTGCTGAATGATTTCAAAAAAGCTCACGGAAGCTCGGGGATCATTGAAAAGATAATAGCCGTCATTGAGAAACGGGCGGGCGCAATTTGAAAATTTCCCTATGCTGGCTAACACGCCTCTAACCGGGGTTCGACTCCCCATGGGGACGCCAAAATAATAAAAAAGGCAATCTGTAATGTACAGTTTGCCTTTTTTATTCGGAAGCAATTATTCCGCCGGGGCTTCTTCTTTCTTTTTACGGGGCTTTTTCGGAGCCTCCCCTTCTGCCGCTTCAGCCGGTTTCTTTTTGGGTTCTTTTTCCGCCGACGCTGCTTTCTTTTTTGGCTTGGCTTCTTTTTCCGGCGCGGCCTCGACTGATTTCGGCGCGGATTTTTCCGCCAGTTTCTTCTCTTTGGCCTGTTTCAATGCCTCGATCTGTGCTACGTTCTTATCAAAAGCGGCGATACGAATATTCGTTTCTCTGATTTGCGATTGTAACTTTTTCACCAGAGGATCACTCTTAGCTTTTTCACTCGCGACCCCTTGACCAGCCAGTTTCGCAAGCCGCAGCTCCAGCTTTTTTTCCAATACCCGGCGTTGCTCGATCCTTACGTCTTTACTTTTTGATGCCATTTTATCCTCCCCTGAAATTTTCCAAAATAATTTGAGTTGCCCGCGAAAATAGCAATATTTTCATTGGAAAGCCATCAATATTTTTATAAATCGCATCCTGGATGTTTTAACACTTTCATATCTTTTCGCTTACCTTCGCTGCAGTAAACCGATTGTTTCAATATGCTCTGTTTGTGCGAACATATCCAAAGGCTGAAGGCTTTGCAGATCGTAGCCATGCTCGTTTAGAAACTTTACATCCCGTGCCTGCGTGGCCGGATTACAGGAAATATAAATAATATGTTGTGACGCCAAAATGGTAATCGCGGCAAGCGCCCCTGAGCTCAAACCTGCACGCGGCGGATCAAGAATGATCACATCGACGGCATCCTTCTTTCGCAACTGGTCACCCAAAAATTCTTCGATATCGCTTTGGATAAACTCCGCGTTTTTTATCCCGTGTTTTTCGGCATTTAAGCGCGCGCAATGAACAGATTTTTCATTAATTTCGACGCCAATCATTCGCCGGGCATAAGGCGCCAAAAAAATTGAAAAAAGTCCTGAACCGCAACAGGCGTCGATGATGGTTCCCACCTTTTTTTGATCCATCAGGCAACACACCTCATCGACCATCCTGTCCGTTAAATATAAATTTGCTTGAAAAAAGCCCGTGCGGGGGATCAGAAATTCCCTGTCTTTTACTTTACGCACGATAGTCTCATCGGAACTTTCCGGCACGCCCGACCAAAATATTAAATCACTATTATCGAATAAAACATCTCCTTTTATTATTGCCTGCTGAATCTGAAGATTGATGGTTTCATCCATAATTTCACAGCGCTTAATGTCCAAAATTCTTCCGCCAGAGATATCCATAAAACCCAGTTTGAAGCCTTCGGTCGTTTTTGCGGTATGAAGTTGAGCCTTACCTCGGTAGGCATAAGTCCAAGGAGAAGGAATGACCTCGGCAACCGGCGGCTGCGCTACGCGGCCGATTTTTAAAAAAGCCTCTTCCACCTGCTTTCGCTTAATTTTCAATTGAGATTCATAATGGATGTGCTGATAAGAGCAGCCGCCGCACTGGCCATAATAATGGCAAAGTGGTTGGACCCGTTGAATCGAGGGCTTGATAATTTTTAACACACGCCCCCGGGCAAATTTTTTCTTGCGCTCTACAATCTCAATTTCCACGACATCCCCGGGCGCGGTGAAAGGAATAAAAATCACAAAACCCTCCACGCGCCCGACACCGTGACCGCCAAAAGCAACGGATTCAATTTCCAGACTAAAACGATCTCTGATCTGCATAACCATCCTGTAACGCTTTCTATCGTATATTCAAGAGCTGGAGTCAAGAAGCGGGGGTATTTTTCTTTACAATTCGCTCTATTGTTGTTAAGAAAATCCACAACTAAAAATCATAAGGAATTCATGATGAGCGCTCCCAGAAACTCCATCTTGTGCCCCAATTGCAGAAAACTGATCAGCCTGGATGAACCGGCCTGTCCCTATTGCGGGCTGATCCGCCCCGGCCTGCATGAAACCGCGGGAAAACTTCAAAATATCCTCTTCGCTTTTGAACCGGTTAAAACAATTATCTATGTCAATATTGCTTTTTTTGTTCTGTCGTTGCTGTTGAATCCGCGGGGAATTTTTATGGGTGGCAACCCTCTGGGCTTTCTATCACCTTCCGACCAGAGTCTGTTTCTGCTGGGCGCGACCGGCACCATTCCCGTCTTCCATTATCATAACTTCTGGAGCCTCCTCTCAGCATCCTTTCTACACGGCGGAATTCTACACATCGTTTTTAACATGATGGCGCTATATCAGCTGGGACCATTTGTGCTTCGTGAATTTGGCCTCCATCGTTTCATGAACATTTACATTCTAACCGGCATTGTCGGTTTTGCCGTTTCCGTGCTGGCCGGCGTCCGTTTTACGATCGGCGCGTCAGCCTCCATTTGCGGGCTGATCGGCGCGATTATTTATTTCGGGAAAAGCCGCGGCGGATCGTACGGAGAAGCCATCTACAAACAGGCGCTGGGATGGGTGGTTGGCCTGATCATCTTCGGATTTCTCTTGAGCGGCATCAATAACTGGGCGCACGGCGGCGGTCTCCTGTCGGGGATCCTCATAGCGTATTGGATGGGTTACAACGATCAGAAATCAGAGAGCGCCTGGAATAAAATACTGGCTTATGCGTGCATATTAATCACCGCAGGTGTTTTAATCTGGTCGGTCGGCTCTTCGATCTACTATAAAATTTCGGCGTGAAGGTTGTTGACAGATCAAAAACCTTACTCTATAGGGCAAGTATCAATTTTGTGTCGAGTCACTGATTGTGAGGAGGAAAACCGATGAAAACAAAAATTCTATTATTATTTGCAATGGCATGCCTGCTTTTCGGCTGCAATGCCGCCATGGTCATAAACGGCAAGGTCATGGGCATCAGCTCCGGTACATTCATTTATGAAGACGGCTATCTGACAACACAGTACAAGGCGGATATCGAACCGGTCTGGAAGGCCTGCGAAAAAGCTGTAAACGAATTAAATGGCCAGCAGACACAAAAGGAACGTAATATTTCCACAGGATCAATCAAGACGGTCATTTCGGATGAAAAGGTGATCATCCTGGTTGAATATATCGGAAAGGATTTAACGTCCGTTTCCGTTCTTTCCGGCGTTGTCGGCAACAACATGGCAGACCGGATCATTCAGGACAAAATCGCCGCGAATAT
>CAZOPH010000097.1:0-1798 GCA_964581635.1 uncultured Smithella sp. | reverse complement strand
TGGTTAAATGTTTTTACCAAGCCACAATACATACGCGTTCTCTGGGACAGCCTGCAATATTGCCGCAAGGAAAAAGGTCTGAAGCTCTATGGTTTTGTTTTCATGACCAACCATCTGCATCTCATCATCAGCGCTGATCTCGAAGGCGTCAAGCTCTGGCAGGTTATCAGGGATTTCAAAAAATTCACCGCGCAGAAAATAATTCAGATGATGCAGAAAGAAGAAAACCGGCGGTGGATTCTGGATGTCATGAAAGCTGCCGGAGCACAAAACAGTGCTAACACGCAGTATCAGTTCTGGATACAGGATGACGGAGCGGAAGAAATCCAAAGCGATAAATTCTTTTTACAAAAATTGACATACATCCACGAAAACCCGGTACGGGCACAGATAGTTACCGATGCCTGCAGCTATGCCTGGAGTTCAGCCAGGTTGTATGAAAATAATGACTTCCACTTGATTGATCGGTTGGAGTTGTGAATTCGGTTGGTAAGTTTGGTCGAGTCAAAAAGACTCGACCAAACATTAGTTTATCTCCGTACCCCTACAATTATAATTTCCTCACCAGTAATCCCTTAAGATAACGGCCTTCGGGATGTGCCAGACCCAGCGGATGATCCGGTCCGGCTTCCAGTCTGGTCAGCAATTGCAAGTCCGCTTGCGCGTCGCGCGCCGCCCCCTGCACAATTTTGTAAAATAAATCTTCTTCGATAAAATTGGAGCAGGAGAATGTCGCCAGCATCCCGCCGCGTACCAGATGCTTCATGGCCTGCATATTGATTTCCTTGTAACCGCGCGACGCTTTAGGTGCATCTCGTTTTGTTTTCGCAAACGCCGGCGGATCAAGAATGATCAGATCAAAACTTTCCCGCAGATCACGCAGATATTGAAACACATCAGTTTCGATCACCGGATGATCCTCTATCGAAAAGCCATTGAGACGCATGTGCTCCAAGGCAGTGGCGCAGGCGGATTTGGAGATATCCAGAGAAACAACTTTTTTCGCCCCGCCTGCAGCACAATAAATCGAAAACGCGCCGGTATAGCAAAAGCAGTTTAAAACGGTTGCGCCGTCAGACAGCGCGCCCAGCTTTTCTCTATTGACGCGCTGATCCAGAAAAAAGCCCGTTTTCTGCCCGCTGATGAAATCCACGTCAAACGAATAACCGTTTTCCATCACCCGTACGGTACCGGTGTGATCTTCACCGTAAATAAACCCTTTGCGCTCTTCGAGCCCTTCCAATCCGCGCGAGCGCCCGGCACTTTGTTCGTATATCCGTGCCGGTTTCAGATGAAAGATTAACGCATCCAGAAGATTTTGTTTTTGTTTTTCCATACCAGCCGTGGTCAGGGAGATGGCTAGCGTATCATGATATACATCCACAATGAGGCCGGGGCATCCATCGCCTTCGGCATTGATCAGGCGATAGGCATTGGTCGTTGTGTTGATGAGCCTCTGACGCAACCGAAACGCAGTATGAACACGCTCATTCCAGAAAGCGGCGTCAACAGCTTTGTCGCAATCCCGACTTAAGACACGAAAGGATATATCCGTTTTACTATTAAAAAATCCCAATGCCAGCATCTGGCCTTTGGAATCTCTGGCCAGCACTATGTCACCGTCGGACGGCTTGCCTTCGACTTTGCCGATTGCGCCGGAGAATACCCACGGGTGTCCTCGTAAAAGTGCCGCATCCCTGCCGTTTTTCAGTGTGATCTCAGGATAATTTATTTTCGTCATGATGGCCTATCTAGCTTTTCGTGCTTGAATTTGCAAGCCGGATTGTATTATACAAAT
>CAZOPH010000096.1:3612-6282 GCA_964581635.1 uncultured Smithella sp. | reverse complement strand
CTGATCATTACCGATCACACATCGGTCGATTATGAACTGATCGCCAAGCACGCTAAGCTGATTATCGATAGCCGGGGCGTGTACCGAAAGCCTCTTGTCAACGTGGTGAAAGCTTAACATATTTCGCCTTTTCGCAGGCAGGAAAATTCTTATGCGAAATTCAGCCCCCGAAAAGTATCCTCAGGTAAAAACGATCACGGATGCCGAACGTATCAGCATGGTGAAAGAAATATTTTCCACCATCACCGGCAAATATGATTTTTTAAATCGTCTCCTAAGTCTGAGACGTGACGTGGCCTGGCGCCGCTTTACCGCTAGAAAAATGCGCTTTTTTCAAACCAACCGCTATCTCGATGTCGCCTGCGGCACAGGTGACCTGTCGGTTGCCGCAGCCGAGAAACATCCGCGAATTTCTGTGACCGGCATTGACTTTGTCCCGGAAATGGTTGCAGCGGCAAAAAACAAAGTTCAAAAGAAGAATCTCGCTGATCGAATCAAACTCATGCAGGGCGATGCCCTACAGTTGCCTTTTGAGGATAACAGCTTTGACGTCGCCGGCATTGCCTTCGGCATCCGTAACATTCCCAACCGAAAGCGAGCACTTTCTGAAATGATGCGCGTGATCGTTCCCGGCGGACAGGTGATGGTCTTGGAGATGACGTTTGTACAGAATCGGTTCTTTAAATTGATTTACTATGTCTATTTGAATTATCTACTGCCCGCGTTTGCGAAAATATTTTCAAAGAATCCCGCCGCATACTATTATCTGGCCGACTCGATCATGAACTTCCCCAACCCTGATGAATTCGCAAAGATTATGCAAGAAGCAGGCATGGTCAACGTTGAAAAATATCCGCTGACATTCGGCATTACCTGGCTGCATATAGGAAAGAAGGCTCAAGGTTCAACGGTTCAGGGGTCCACGGGTTAGCGTTGTACCCTTTCAGGAAATTGAATCAGGGAAACACCCCCAACTCTCCGACTGCCTCTTACATGATGCCCCGGTACCAACCGCCGTCAATCTGTATAGCCGCCCCCGTGATGTAGGAGGCCCGTTCGGAGGCAAGAAAGGTCACGAGGTCGGCAAATTCCTCCGGTGTGCCGAGGCGACCCATGGGAATGTCCTTTTCCCATTTCATGATGATCTCTTCCGGTGTGGACTGCATCTTTTCCGCTGCAGTTTTTGCCAGATTCCGCACCCGATCCGTGAGAGTGTAGCCGGGGCAGACGCTGTTGACAGTAATATTATAGGGTGCGAGTTCCGTTGACAGGGTCTTGGCCAGACCGATGACACCTGCTCGAATCGTATTGGAAAGGATCAGGCCGTCGATGGGCTGCTTGACTGAGATGGACGTCATGTTGATAATACGCCCCCAGCGCTTCTCCTTCATGACCGGGATCACTTCGCGGCTCATGGCGATCGTGCTCATGAGATTGAGGCGGAAGCCGAAGTTCCACAGGTCATCGTCTATATCGATGAAAGGCACAGAGGGCGGCCCCCCTGCATTGTTCACGAGAATGTCCACAGTTCCGAAGTGGGCGAAGGCGCGCGTCACAAAAGCCTTTGCTTGGCCGGCATCGCTCAGATCGGCAGGAATGGCGACAACCTCACCACCTGTTTTAGACCGGATCTCCTTTTCCGCTGCCAGCAGATGGGAATCATCAAGGGCACAAATGGCAATCCGGGCTCCTTCGGCCGCGAGCATTTGAGCAACCGCCAATCCCAGACCCATGCTTCCCCCAGCGACGAGGGCCACCTTGTTTTTCAGTCCGAGCTCCATAACGTCCCTCCTTTCGAAAGGGTTTCATAATCATTGAAGTTCTGTCTATTTGCGGAGGCATAAGACCAATGTCTCATCCTTACAAAGATGCATCTTATCAGATTCCCACCTTATTATTCATACTGGGCAAACCAGCCGAGTAAAGGGAGCTGGCCAATTTTGCTTGCGGTAATGTTTTGTTTAAAAAGGAACACACATTGAGAAGCTTTTTTAAATCAACCCCGGTTTTGATGCCCATTTCTTCAAACATAAAAACCATGTCTTCCGTGGCGACATTGCCCGAAGAACCTGGTGCGTAAGGGCAGCCACCCAATCCCCCCGTCGCGGAATCGAATGAACGAATGCCGATCTCATAGGCGCGTAGTGTATTAGCCAACGCCAATCCGCGTGTGTTGTGAAAGTGCGCCCCAAATTTTATCTGGGGGAAAAGCCTACGGCACGCATTGAATTTTTCTTCAACCATCCGGGGATTGCCGAAGCCTACTGTATCACAAAGAGTTATTTCTCTGATGCCGCAGGCGGTGATTTTATCAACCATACGCAAAACAGCACGGGTTGTCATGTTGCCGGAAAACGGGCAGCCGAAAGCTGTGGCTAAATCCACGCGTAATGTTATGGATGGATCTGGCAGATATGATCGGCAAATGCGTTGCAATTCTTTCAATGATTCTTGCGGTGATTGCCTCACATTGCAGTAATTGTGCTCACGGCTGATGGAAAAGAAAAAGATGAGTTTTTTGATACCGCAAGTATTTGCTTCTTCTGCTCCGCGCTCGTTAGGAATCAGTGCCGAAAGAACGATTCCCCGCACCGAACGGACACCTTTCGCAACTTCTTTTATATCCTTAAATTGCACAATGGCGCGCGGCGCGACAAAAGAGCCGATCTG
>CAZOPH010000096.1:0-3512 GCA_964581635.1 uncultured Smithella sp. | reverse complement strand
CAGTCATCAAGGAAATTGGACGGCTGCCCGCCCAAACCTCCAAGCGTTGCCTCGAAGCGGCAAATGCCGGCCTGCAGTGCTGCCAGAATCGATGAGGAAGCAATCCGCTTCGTTTCGTGCAAATGACAAAGGTGTCCTTCCGGGTTGGGCATGGCATCCAGGACCATGGAGAAGTAGCGGTAAACATCGGCGGCATTGGCGGAACCGTCATGATCGGCATGTTCGATGTCGTGCGCTCCGATCTGGAACCATCGTTTGGCGAATTCAACCGCATCCTCCATTTTTGTGGCGCCGCTGATCGGACTGCCCCAGATCGTGCTGACCGTACCGCACATTTTCATACCCGCATCACGGGCCTTTTTGATACATCTTTCAGCTTCCCGCCAGTACTGGCTCAACGTCGTGCCGGAATTGGCAAAATGATGTTCCGGGTCGGTGGAAACCATCATTAGGATCCGGTCGGGGCCATAACCGTTTTTTCTCATCTCAATGGCTCGGTCCACGGCAGCTTCCCGGATGGTCACACAGGTTAAAGTGATGTCTTTGTCTGCATTAATGCCGGCTTTTGTGCAACGTTTTTTAAATTCGTCGCTGCGCATGGCCTTCATGACCTCATCCGCATCTTTGAACTGTGGCATGGCTTTCGGATTGCCCAGATTGGTCACTTCCAGATCCCGACAACCTGCCAGGATCATTTCCTGCCCGTAAAATATTTTTGCCTGCGTGGATATGAATTTTTCGCAATGCTGGAAACCATCTCGAATGGTTATGTCTCCGATTTCTACCTTCTTCGGCATCCGGGGAAATATTTTCCAATAATCATATTCCGTCATAATCTATTCTCCATTTGTTGATCATATTATGGCTTACTCGCCTTTAAAATTAGGTTTCCTCTTCTCGGCAAACGCGGCCAAGGCTTCCAGTCTGTCTTTGCTTGGAATGGTTATTTCATAAGCTTTTGATTCCAGTGGTAGGGCAACAGACAAGGGCGCATCCATTCCATAATTTATTGCAAACTTTGCTTGAGCCACGGCAATAGGACCGTTCGCCGCAATTTCCGAAGCCAGCTCGCAGGCGGCATCAATTAATTTCCCCGGCTCGACAACCTTGTTGACCAACCCGATTTCCAGTGCTGTCTGGGCATTAATACGGCGGGCGGTATAGATCAACTCTTTGGCTTTAGCCATGCCGATGATTCGCGGCAGGCGCTGTGTGCCACCCGCTCCGGGAATAATCGCCAGCGAGGTTTCCGTTAATCCCATCACAACATTACTCGAAGCAATACGCAAGTCGCAGGCCAGAGCCAATTCCGTTCCACCGCCAAAAGCAAAGCCGTTGATCGCCGCAATGACCGGTACACGCAACTGCTCCACAGCAGTAAAGAGATTGCGGATCGTAAAGATGAAACGCCGAACCTGATCCGGTGACATGGTCCTGCGCTCTTTTAAATCCGCACCCGTAGAAAATGATGATTTCTTGGGGTCATCAACGCTGGCACCCGTAATAATCAAACAGCGCAAGCCAGAGTCAAAATTGGCTTCACGAATTGCATCACCGAGTGCGGCGAGCAATTCAAAGCTGAAGCAGTTCATGGCTTCAGGACGGTTCAATGTTAACAGGGTAATCCCTTCGCCTTTTTTCTCCTGTAATAAAACATCAGCCATATAATTTCTCCTTACAAAGAACGGTTAAAATTTCAGATCTCCCCAATCGGACTCTCTTACAGGCATGCGCAGGGCAATTTCAAAAGCGCGGGCCAGTTTATCGCGCGCTTCACTGAATGCGATGACGCCGTCATGAAACATTAGAGAACCTGTATAAAAGGGATGACCTTCACTGTTGTATCGTTCCCGCATCATCTGGCGGAACTTTTCCATGTCTTCCTCGTTGACGGCGCCACCCTTGGCTTCAATATTTTTCCGGCGAACTGTTTCCAGAATAAATCCTGCCGTATTGCCGGACATAACTGATGTTCTTCCTCTCATGTTCGTAAAGGCAAACCGCGGCTTGAAAGCCCGGCCGCACATACCGTAATTGGCCGCGCCATGATCCGGCCCGATCACATAAGTAATTTTGGGTGCTTCGAGACAGGAGCATGCCCTGACCATATCGGAGCCGTATTTTCCGATACCGCCCCATTCTTCAGCCTTGCCGACCATATAACCCGGCGAACCCTGCAGGAATAATACAGGGAGTTTGGAATTACCGCAGCGGATCATCCACTCCGTCGCTTTGCGAGCCGCCTCGATATAAATAACACCATTGGCATTGGAGCCAATTACACCGATTGGTATTCCTTTCAACCACATTTTACCGCAAATGATGGAGCTGCCTCGCCCCGGACCATACGTTGCTTTATATTCATGAAAATAGCTGTCATCAGCCAGACATTTTATCGTATCCTTGATATTGATCAAATGATACGTGTCCACGGGGCTGCACCGCATCATTTCTTTGAAATCAAATTTGGGTTCGCGGGATTCCCGACGGTCGATATAAAGTTTTTGTCCAGGTTCAAATTCCATCATGGCGCGCAGCTTCTGGATTCCTTCTTCCTGTGATTGCACAAAATGATCGCATCCACCGGAATGCTGTGTATGAACATAAGCGCCTCCCAAATCTTCCTGGGAAACCGTTTCCCCGATGGCCGATTTCACCATAGGGGGGCCGGCCAGGAAAGCAAATGCCAGTTTTTCAATCATGATCGATTCGGTGGCAAGATAAACCATATACGCGCCGCCGGCCGTGTTCCCTCCCGTTGAAAGGGTATATTGTTTAATCCCCTTTGCCGACATTCGGCACATATTATAAAACATGGTCCCGAAATGACCGTCATCAGCGAAACAGCCCAGCTGCAAAGGCAAATTGATTCCGCCGGAATCGGCGATATAGATACAGGGAAGCCCGCATTGTTCGGCAATAGCCTGCGCGCGCATGTGTTTCTTTAAGGTGATCGGGAAGTATGTTCCCGCGGCATATCTGTTTTCATTGGAAAAAATCATGCAGTCTTTTCCGTGAATGGTTCCGACGCCTGTCACAACGCCGCCACCCGGGATATGACCCCGTTTCTCCTCCTCATAAATAGAACCGCCATAGAGTTTTTTCTCTCCGATATTGTATCCCGCATCCAGACCCAGCTCAAAAAAATCCGTGCCTGGATCAATCAGCAATTTAATCAGGTCACGCATCGGCTTTTTACCCTGCTTTGCCAGCCTGGCAACCTGATCTTCCCCGCCGATGTTATAAGCTTCCTGGCGATGCTTCATTAAAAGAGCGTCCTGCTCTTCCCAATATTTCAAATTGGTCTCTCGCTCTTTTTCCTGCCGCTCTGTTTTAGTCATTCTTTTTGTTTCTTCAGCCATAATGCCTCCCTCCCCCAAAAAATATAAACGTTAATATATTCGGAATACAGAGCTTTCTTCTTAATCCGTGTCGTAGCAGCCGATTCTTCGTGAAATAACTATACGCTGAACTTCAGATGTTCCCTCGCCTATGGTTAGGAGCTTGTAGTC
>CAZOPH010000095.1:0-6283 GCA_964581635.1 uncultured Smithella sp. | reverse complement strand
AAAAATTATATTAAACAGGCACAAGAGAAGGTCATAAGCCGAGTTCTGTTCCACGTCTCGGTTACCCAAAACGTGGCGATGATCATTCATCTGGGACGACAGTTGCCTGCAGCCTCTAGCGACACTACCCGAGAACATCAGACGGGCCGCCCTTAAACGTTCTCCTATTTGGTCTTGCTCCGGATGGGGTTTACCATGCCTTTTCCGTCACCGGAAAAGCGGTGAGCTCTTACCTCGCCTTTTCACCCTTACCCTGAACTTTCGTCCGGGCGGTATGTTTTCTGTGGCACTTTCCTTAGGGTCGCCCCCAGTCGCCGTTAGCGACCATCCTGCCCTGCGGAGCTCGGACTTTCCTCCGGCAGAGAAACTCTGCCCGCGATCATCTGACCTTCTCCGGCCTGGCAAGTAGTTTACAATTGATTTGAATTTCTTTCAAGGAATCTTCTGATTTGTATCGATAGCCAGATTGGCCATTTTATCCGCCTGTCTATTGTGACAGCGCAATACATGCTTGACATGAACCGATTGAAAAGAAGAAAGCAGGCTGCGGACTTCCTGCATTAAGACTTTCAAATTCTCATTTTTAACTTTGTAGGAACCATTAATCTGGTTGGCCAGCAATTCCGAATCCAGATAAACATCCAGTTGATTGAATCTCAGCGCCCGCGCTCCTTTTAATCCCAGAATCAGGGCCTTATATTCGGCGATATTATTTGTACAGTGGCCTAAAAATTCCTTCTCTTCCCAAAGAATATTATCCGCTTCATCGGTAATCACTGCGCCGGCCCCCCCCATACCGGGGTTGCCCCGGCAGGCACCGTCACTATATAATTTCACTGTTTTATTCCTCATAAAAGACTATGCGGACTTTTCCTGATTTTGAAAATACATAATCCGATTACAGTTGGGGCAACTCAGCAGATCATTGGAACGCTGAAGTTCGTTGTACAGCTGCGCCGGAATATTCATATGACAGCCGCCGCAAACGGCTTTCCATACGGGAATCACACCGACACCTTTATTGCGCTTTTTTACTCTTTCGTAACGAGCCAGGAGATCTGAGGGAATAACATTTTGCAGACCAACTCGTTTCTCGGTCCAACTAACCGTATCCGCGTCAACAGCGTTTAGATCATCCTCGACCATTTTCTTTTCCTCTTCGTGCTTGGCGGTTGCCTGCAGTAAAGTTTCCTCATCCTTTTTTACGAGTATGAAGAGTTTATCCATTTCTTCCATGAGTGCGATAATCTGGGATTCAAGGTCGCCAAGCGTCTTCTCGGCCGTCTCAATTTCCTTGAGCATTGCCTGATATTCCTTATTGTTCTTTACCTCCAGCAGTCTTTCCTTCGTTTTAATCATACCGTCATTGAGTTTTTTGACCTGAGCTTCGGATTCGCCGTGCTTCGTTTTAAGTGCATCATATTTTCTTTTATTGAGTTCAATGTTTTCCTTATAGACCTGAAATGCTTCTTCCATCTTACGAATCTTTTCCGGCAGTTTAATTTTTTTAGCGGAAAGCTTGACCAATTGCGAATCACACTCCTGTATGCTGACTAACAATAATAATTTCTCTTTCAACCATTTTCTCCTTTATTTCTTTAATAAAAAAATGCACCCCTTGGGGTGCATTCTCAGATAGCCTGAATATGGACTTGATTCTGTGTGCCGTGACATGACTGTTTAATTTGTCCGTTTACGGCATGGAAGTTACTTGCAGTATCGCAACAACTCCGCGCATGTGAAAATCGTGTTTTTTGATTCATTCTTGAGATTCCGTTATGATAAAATTTGGTGGGCCCACCTGGGATCGAACCAGGGACCTACCGGTTATGAGCCGGTGGCTCTACCAATTGAGCTATAGGCCCGCCATTTTTTTAGCATTTATAGCAGTTTCAACCGGCATCGAGGTTCGTTGAAATATACCCAATTCCGGCGCTTGTCAATATTATTTTGCTGCGCGTTTCCGGGAAGAATTCTTTGCTTTTTTTAACAGTTCCTCTTCAATAATCTCCGGCCCTTCTATTTCAGACTCCACGATATCCACTGGTACATTTTCATCCGGACTCACTGTGCCCAGACGGTCGCTGATGCCGAAGCGCATGCGAAGAACTTTTTCTTCACGCGGCGTGAGCGTGGCCAGTATCTTCCGTGTCTGATCCGCCAAATCCATGCTGATCGTTGCTTCAGAAGGAGACATAATCTTTTTGTCTTCGATAAAATCACCCAGATGACTGTCCTCCTCCTCGCCAATCGGTGTTTCCAGAGAAATCGGTTCTTTGGCAATTTTCAGAACCTTACGCACCTTCTCCAGTGGATATTCCATTTTGTTGGCGATTTCCTCCGGGGTCGGTTCGCGTCCCAATTCCTGTACCAGGTAGCGCGATGTTCGGATTAGCTTGTTGATCGTTTCTATCATATGGACGGGAATCCGGATCGTGCGCGCCTGATCGGCTATGGCGCGCGTAATGGCCTGCCGAATCCACCATGTCGCGTAAGTGGAAAACTTATAGCCGCGCTGATATTCGAATTTATCAACCGCTTTCATTAATCCGATATTGCCCTCCTGGATCAGGTCAAGAAACTGCAGGCCACGATTGGTATATTTCTTGGCAATACTCACCACCAGCCGCAGATTAGCTTCCACCAGCTTTCTTTTGGCAATCTCCGCCTTGGCTTCGCCGTCTTCAATGGTATCAACCACTCTCTTTAATGTGGCCGTCGGAATGCCCACTTCCTTGACAATATGCTTGATGCGCTTTTGCGCCTCCATAATCGCATCATGGCTGCGATGCAACCAATCGATGGAAACTTTCGCTTCTTTCGCGGCTTTCTTTTCATCTTGTTTGGATTTCTTCATCTTAGACCAGGCTTTTTCCATTTGTGTGAGCGTCAAGCCTGATTCTTTCTTGAACAAATTAATCACCCGCTCGGATCGTTCTATTTCATCGGTAAAAAATCTTAACCGAGCAACAAAACGATGCATCTGCTTTTTGCTGAAACGGATTTTGCGACAAAGCGTGATAATATTTTTCGTGTTTTTTTCTATTTCCGCCGTTAATAATTCCCGCCGCTTGGGTTTCATACTTTTATTCTTGAGTTTTTCGCGCAAAACATCGTTGCGGTCGTTAAACATACGAATGCGGGCAGTCAAGCTGAGCACTCTTTCTTTATGCTCGTCCTCCTCCATGAATCCTTCTTCATCTTCAATATTATCCACCACGTTTTTAACACGAATTTCGCCGGATTCCAGTTTTTCACCGATGCTAAGCACTTCAGCAATTGAAACGGTTAAGCTGAAAATCGCCCACATGGTCTCGCGAGCACCCGCTTCGATTTTTTTAGCAATCTCGACTTCGCCTTCGCGGCTCAAAAGCGAGACTAGACCCATTTCACGCAAATACATCTTAACCGGATCGCCAGTCTTGCCTGTACCGGGAACCAGCGCGAGAGCCTCCTGAAATTTGGATGGCAGAGCATCTTCCACCGGTTTTTTCACCACCAATTTTTCACCCTGTTCGGTATCAATAATATCAATATTTTTTTCTCCAAATAACATAATAATATCATCTATTTGATCTGAAGAATTGACATCAGGCGGCAGCATATCATTGACATCATCGTAGGTTAAAAATCCCTTTTCCTCCCCCAGTGAAAGTAATTTTTTAAATTCATCGGACTGAATTTCTTTAGCCATTTGGCATCCCCCAAATCTCATTGTTTGTTACAGTAGTTCTTTTTCTTCTCTCATCAAATTCTGCTTCTGACAAGTCAGATCCCGGATCAGATCCCTGTCGCCGCTTTCCTGCGCTTGCCTTAATTTAAGCTGAACCAGACGTTTTTGTTCTTTGTACCATTTTTCCCTGATTCTCCGAATATTATCGGCAAAATAGCGTTCTACCATTTTTTCATCAGTCGGAGGTGCTTCAATACTTAATTTATAAATACTTTCCCGAAGCGATTTGTCTTCGTCCGACGGCAAGATAACATTAATATCAATATACCCTAGCAGTTTGTAGGCCTCGACAATTTTTTTACCCAGATTCCTGAGCACGGGCTCCATAAAATAATCTAATATTTTTTCACTCTCTATCAACAGTGTCTTTTGCGGATACTCCAAAATCAATCTGATCAGATTAATTTCAAGAGGGCTCATACTGATTTTAGCTGATTCCTTTCGGCCAACGGCAACGCGCGGGGCGTAAACCGCTTTGCGATGAACTTCTCTTTTCAGCAATGTTTGATCGATACCTAATCTTTCCGCGATTCTTTTGATGAAAAGATTCTTTTCGATTTCATCGCCGATTTTACCCACAAACTCCATCGCTGTTTTTACCAGATCACGGCCTTCTTCAAACGTCCTGTTGTCTCCCAGCACATGATCAATATAGTAATCACTGATCGAAGGCGCAACCGCGATCAATTCATCGAGCTTTTCCTTACCGAATTTTTTTATAAAGTCATCCGGATCGCAACCCTCGGGAAGTATGAGAGCCCGGGCATGCATATTCGCCCCTAAAAACAGTTCCAAAGAGCGGTCCAACGCTTTTCGTCCGGCTGTGTCGGGATCAAACAGTGCCACAACATCCTGGGTATAGCGACGCAAAAGCTCCAGATGATCTCGTGTCAAAGCCGTGCCTAAAGTGGCGACCACATTACGGACACCCGCATTCCATAATGATATGACGTCAAAATATCCTTCCACAATTATGCAAAAACCGCTCTGACGAATCGCCTCTTTGGCCTTTTGCAGTCCATATAAATTTTTACCTTTAATATAGACAGGCGATTCCGGTGAGTTGAGATATTTCGGCTCGCCTTCACCTAAAATCCGTCCACCAAAAGCAACGATTTCTCCAAAAATATTTTCAATCGGGAAGATTAGCCTGCCGCGAAAGCGATCATAGAAGCCTCCCTCTTTGCCGGCGATGAGCAGACCGGCCTGCTCTGCCAACTTCAAAGACAAGCCGCTGCCTTCGATATAATCTGTTAAAGAACGCCAGGTATCCGGTACATACCCCAAACGGAATTGTTTGACGGTTTCGTCGGTGACGGCTCTTTTTTGCAGATAATCCCTGGCGACTTTACATGAAGTCGATGCCAGATTGCGTGAAAAATGCTGCGCTATTCTTAAATTCAAATTAACAATCTCATCGTGCAGGGAATCTTTTTCATGACCATCTCTGCCGAAGGTCCGAACCGGCAGGATAACGCCTGTTTTTTCCGCCAGATGTTTGATGGCTTCGGGAAAACTCTTATTGGCTATTTTCATCAGCAAGGTGATGACATTACCGCCTTCCCCGCAACCGAAACAGTAGAAAATCTGTTTCTCACGGTTGACGGTAAACGATGGCGTTTTTTCCTGATGGAAAGGACAAAGCCCCAAATAATTTCTGCCTGCCTTTTTTAAAGTCAGGTATTCAGAGGCAAGCTCGACAATGTCCACTCTACTTTTAATTTCTTCAATCTTACTGTCATCAAAACGCACGAACGATTGCCTTGCCCTTTTATAAGTCTTTGCGTTAATTTCGTCTCGATCAAGCTTTACCGAGACAAAAGCGCTTTTACTTTTTCGCCTGCGGCTTTTCCATCCGCCTTACCAGTAATCTGCGGCATCAGTACTTTCATCACTTTGCCCATATCCTTGACGGAAACAGCGCCGACTTCGTCGATCACTTTGTGAATGAGCGCTTCCACGTCTTCATCTGACATTTGCGCGGGCATAAAATCCTGCAGGATTTTTAATTCCGCCTCTTCTTTTTCCACCAGATCCACTCTTCCACCTTTTGCGAACTGTTCGATGGAATCTTTTCTCTGTTTAACCAGTGCGGACAGAATCTGCATGGTTTCCGTTTCATTGAGAGGGCGCATCAAGTCGATTTCCTTATTGTGCAGAGCTGTTTTCAACATCCGGATGGCGGAAAGCCTGATTTTGTCCTTGGCTTTTGCTGCCACCACCATGTCTTCATTTAACTTGGCGTTCATATCCATATGTTTACCTCAAATTACCCTAATTGATCTTCCAGTTTCCTGCCGCCAAGAAGATGCATATGCAGATGAAAAACCACCTGCCCTCCTTCAGCGTTGCAGTTTACAACCGTGCGGAATCCGCTGGCGGCAACTTTTTTTATTTGGGCGACTTTTTGAGCCGCCGCAATCAGCCGTCCCACAACATTAGCATGGTTTGCGTCAACGTCCATCAGCGTCGCAATATGTTCTTTCGTAATCAGGATAACATGCACAGGCGCCATCGGATGGATATCGTCAAATGCTAAAATGGCATCGT
>CAZOPH010000094.1:0-6284 GCA_964581635.1 uncultured Smithella sp. | reverse complement strand
CCCGCATACATCGCATCGAACATGTGCATGGTGGAATAGTGTTTTCCGTCTTCCATCTTGGGCAACCAGGAATAGCCAAATTCATTTTCCTTTATTGCCTTGTCCTCCCATAGGGATTTCAGGAAACTGACAAAAAACTTCGGATAATTCTGGTAGTAGTTTGCCGACTGGGGATCCTTGGATTCCGGCGTATATTTTTTCAGATAATGTTCCAGAGTGTCATAAGAAGCCGAAAGCATCTTCAGATATCCGGGCAGATTGCCGTATAAAATGCAATGGTCCGTCGAACCCTGAACGTTGGGTTCACCGCGCAGCGCGTTGATACCACCGCCCGCGATCCCCATGTTGCCTAGAAGCAACTGGATAATAGACATCGTGCGGATGTTCTGGCTTCCGGTTGTATGGTGCGTCCAGCCCAGAGCATAGCATTCTGTTCCCGCCTTGTCCGGCACGCCGGTGGAAGCGTATATTTCATAAACCTTGAGGAGATTTTCTTTCGACACACCGGTAATGCTCGAAACCTTGTCCAGCGTGTAGCGGGAATAGTGTTTTCTCATCATCTGGAAAACGGAGCGGGGATGAGTGAGCGTCATATCTCTTTTGGGAATCCCCTTCCCGTCTTTTTCCAACACCCAGGTTGCCTTATCGTACTTGCGCTTCTTGGCATCGTACCCGGAGAAAAGACCATCTTTAAAATAGTAGTCGTCTCCGACGATAAATGATGCGTTGGTATAATTGAGGACATAATCTTTGAAGTATTTCTTGTTCTCGATGATGTAAGAAATCATGCCGCCCAGGAAAGCGATGTCCGTACCGGAGCGAAGCGGCACATGGAAATCACAGCGGGCGGATGTTCTGGTGTAACGAGGATCAACGTGAATGATGGTGGCGCCTTTTTCTTTGGCTCTCAAAATCCACTTAAAGGCGATGGGGTGATGCTCGGCAGCATTGCTGCCCATAATCAGGATAACATCGGCATTCTTTAAATCACAGTAGTGGTTCGTCATGGAACCGCGTCCGAACGACTCTCCCAGAGCCGCTACAGATGGACTGTGTCAGACCCTGGCCTGATGGTCTATATAGACCAGACCCAGCGCTCTGGACTTGACGCTTACCAGCCAGCATTCCTCATTATCGATGTTGGAACTGCCGTAGTGGCCAATTGATTCGCAGCGGTTAACCAATTCACCCTTTTCGTTTCTCGTGATAAAATTCTTGTCGCGCGTATCCTTGACCAGACGGGCAATCCGGGAAAGGGCAAAGTCCCAGTCCTTCTCCTCCCATTCTGTTCCGTAAGGCTTGCGATAAAGCACCTTGGTGAGACGGTGCTTGTTTGCTTCGGTCAGATCGAAGAAACCCGCGCCCTTGGCGCAAAGCGATCCTTCATTGATGGGATGATCGGCATCGCCTTCGATGTTGAAAATTTTTCCTGTAGCCTTATCCACGCTACAGACTAGACCGCAACCAACGGAACAATAACAACAGATCGTCGTTACCTGCTTGGCAATTTTGATGCGATCCATTTTGCTAAGCTCGTCGGCGTATGACCGGGTTGGATTCAGGTTAAGCCCAAGACTCGAAAGGGCAACCCCGCCTCCAATGACGCCGGTCATGGTTAAAAAACCTCTCCTTGTAATTTGCATAAAAATCCTCCCAATACCTGTGTCAATTTTGGTCTATGTCACATGTGGCATAACTTGACTGAAAGTCATAAAAAAGTCAATATGTTATATAAAGCATATGTCATAAATCAGCTGGGCATGAAGATTAATTTGATTGACATTATGTCATGATCTTCCCTATAAGAAAATTACTCAAAGCGCATGGGGGGTTCAACTGATGGAAATCAAGCATAAAGTCTGGATTGAAAAAAATGGGAAAGTGGTGTTCGGCAAGGGACGAGACGATATTCTCAAGGCCATTGACGAACAGCGCAGTCTCAATGCAGCAGCTAAAAAACTGGAAATGTCATACCGGGCGGCTTGGGGAAGATTGAAGGCCTCGGAAGAACGCATGGGGATGAAACTGGTGGATATTGGCGTACACGATAAGTCCATGCAATTGACGCCGCAAGCCAGATCCATCATCAACCGCTTTGAAAAACTGGAAAAAGACGTGGAAAAGCTCCTCCATAGCGCTGATCAGGATTTTCAGAAATTAATCCAGCCCAATGGAAAATAATCTTTTGCTTTGGTAAATGATCTAGGCTTTTATTCCCTTAATGAAAATAGACAGGTTATCCTTTACGATTGTGCGAATTCTTTCAGCGCGCTTTTCAGGAGATCCTGTATAGATATAAAGGGAAATAATACCATTCAACATCCCCCAGATAGCATTTCGCATCTGATTAAAATCAATGCCTGAAACAAATTCACCTGAAGCGACACCCTTCTGAAGAATTTCAGAAATGGCAAGGACATTTTCATTGGTTGTATGAATCAATTGCGTGTTTTGCTCTTCGGTCAGGTTCATATTTTCCGATTGAAGCATGAAGGTCATCAAAATTCTAAATAATTCATTATTATCCATAAAGAAATTCACATAGTCGAGTGCGAAAGACAACAGAAGTTCCGAGGCAGATCCGTCCTGCTTGGTAAAATTTTCTATTTCTTTATGGCGTTCGATATTGGCCGAAATCAGTATCTGGGTATAAATTTCCTCCTTGCTGTCAAAATATAGATATATCGAACCTTTACTAACTTCCGCCTTGGCGGCGATAAGATCAACGGTCACGGATTTAAAACCACGCTCAAAAAACAGTTTGCGTGCTACCTTTAGAATAGAATTTTTTCGATTTTCCTTTTCTTTTTTTCTTCTTTCTTCTGAGCTCACAACCAGTTCTCCTCTCCAGTAAAATGAAGACACATTAAGAATAAATGGACATCACTACTTAAAATTTTAGACCTGACTGAGCTGTATTAATTTACTGGCACAGCAGGTCCGCCTATCAGACTCATATCAAGACCATATTTTGTAAATCACCATAAGAACTAGAAAATATATCTCATACGATACGAACTTCTGACTTACGGTCAGGAGTGCGTATCGCAATCGGCTGACCCTGTCAAGGGAAATTACAGCCCCCTTGAGTTCAAACACCATCATCAATAAAAGGGATTAGCAACCAAACGGAATAATATCTGCTGGCTACTCTTTAAATAGGCCAAAATCGGCATGAAAGATAATTAATTGCTAACGCATTTTCTCGAGCTGATGAATGATGCTTTCCAAGGGAGGGCGTTCATTGATGTCATGAACATCGATATAGCGGATGATTCCCTTTTTATCGATAATGATGATCGCCCGTTCCGCCGTGCCGTCAGAACGCAATATACCGTATTGGGAAGCGACGACTCCGTGCGGCCAAAAATCGGAAAGGACATCAAACCACAGGTTACCCATCTGTTTAGTCCATGAATGTAGCGTCGGTATGTTATCCACGGAAATGCCCAATAAAGTAGCATCATGCTCTTCAAACAGCTCCTGGACAATATTATAGCCAGGCCACTGGTCCGAGCACACCGGTGTCCAGGCGGCGGGAACAAAGGAGAGCACGACATTTTTTTTGCCTCTGAAATTCTTAAGGGACACTTTCTTACCGCTGAGGGCCTTAAGCTTAAATTCCGGTGCTTTCTGACCGACTTTTACCTTTAATACACTATCCAGAGGCTTGAGTTTTCCCACCTGATAAATATTTTCCTTATAGGCTTCAGACAGGGCAAATGCATTTGATGCAAAAAAGACAGCAACAAAGATCGCCGCGAGAATCTGCTTTTTCATAACCGCCTCCTATTTAATATCCGCCAGTTTGACGACTTCCGCCAGAAAAGATTCGACATTTTCATGCGCGCCCAGTCTGGAATAAACCACGTTCAACTTCTTGGGACCATTTAACTTCACTACTATAAAATAAGGGGTACGGACTTCGCCGACAATTTTATGAATCTTAAAATCCGGGTCGGGAATCAGTGGAAATTCCACCTTATATTTCTTTTTGAATGTAGCGACTTCAAACTGGGAATTTCCGACACCAATACCCAGAATCTTTATTTTACCTTTCAGATTGGGATTGTTTTCCATCAATTTATACAGGCGATTGACATTGGGGGCATCCTTCTGGCAATAAGGACAATACATGCTGAAGATCTGGACAATCACAGCCTGTGCTTTTACCTGATCCACGGAAAAGGTCCCGGAACCGGACAGTCCCAAATAATTGAGGTCACCGGAATCACCCGGCTTGGATAATTTCATCTCGGGCAACGTGCTGCCCACCTGCGGCGGTTGAGTGGTTGCGGCCATCGCAGCCGCAGATACTAAAATGAGCATCATGGCGATAATGGAAATAAATCTCTTTTTCATAACTCGTGCCTCCTATCAATTACGTGACATTAAATAATGCACCGCTTTTTCCAATCCATCAAGCGACAGTTCAAACATGGGAAAGATACCAGCAATAGTTTTCACTGTCCAGGTATAAAACCAGCGATCCTGTGACTGGGGATTGAGCCATACGGCGTGCCGAAACGTTCTGGCCAGAAACTTCAAATATTCAACCGACGGCCGTGATTCGTTCTGGCCGACATAAATCGCCCCGTGCTGATCAGCCAGTTCGTAAGGCGCCATGGATGCATCGCCGACAATAATCAGCCGTGTTTCCGGATCCGAACGGAGCAATTCATCCACTCGTACCGGTTTTTTGAAGCGGTTCGGATCGAGCCAGACCTTGGAATAAATGGTATTATGAAAGTAATAAATTTCGAGTTCCTTGAACTGAAAATGCGCATAGTGAAAGAGTACCTGCACAATATCCACATACTGATCCATTGACCAGCCGCCGTTATCAATAAACAGTTTAACTTTCAGACGATCGGCCAGACGACGGTCAAAGATGATTTCGATCTCACCGGCATTACGCATGGTTTGACGGATCGTTTCATTGATATTGACCAAATCCTTCGGTCCTGCTGGTTGAAGGTGCTTCAGTCGTTTGAGCGCTTCACCGATCTGAGAAGCTGTGATAGGGCCGGATTGCGAATAATCGCGGTAACGGCGTTCCATCGCGACTTTGATGGCGGATTTGTTGCGCGATTCGCCGCCCACGCGCATGCCGCCCGGATGGATACCGGAATGGCCGGTGGGTGATGTGCCGTGCGTGCCGATCCAGTGATTGCCGCCGTGGTGGGCTTCAGTCTGTTCCTTCAGGCGTTTCAAGAAATGCTGCACCAACTCGTCGGGCGTCATCTGCTTGACTTGTTCTTCGGGAAGTCCAAGTGCGGCGGCCATCGCGCCTGGATCCTTGAGCCACTCAGAAAGCATCGCCCGGACCATCTCGGAGAGTTCCGCATCCGTCGGCTCAACATCCGTCATGCCGCGGAATGCCACGGAAAACGCTTGATCGTAAATATCGAAGTAGCGTTCGCTTTTCACCAGCAGGCTGCGCGTAACACTGTAGAAGTCTTCCAGTGATGTGATCAGTCCCATTCCGAGGGCTTTTTGCAGGCGAAGAAAAGACGTGGGGGTTACGGGAACGCCCTTATCGCGCAACGTATAGAAAAAATTAACAAACATTTTTATTCACTTTATTGATGCGACGCCAGGTAAAGATCGGTGCTTTTTTTAAATAGAACACCCAGAAAAGGCACATTGGCCGATTTCAGACTTTTGACCTGAAAATCAGCATCAGCCTGCAAGGCGCGCATCCAGTTAATCAACTCGCGTGTTGCGGGTTTCTTCTCGATACCGCGCACCTCCCGCAAGCGATAAAACGCATCCATACAGGCGGACGTCAAATCCTTGTTCAAATCCGGAAAGTGCACGTTGATGATCTTGCGCATCATATCTCGGTCGGGAAACGCAATATGATGGAAATTACAACGCCCCAGAAAGGGATCGGAAAGATCTTTTTTCGCATTGGAGGTAATGACGATTACCGGACGGTTTTTCGCTTTGACGGTACGGTCAATTTCCATGATGTCAAACTGCATCTGATCGAGAATATCGAGCATGTCATCCTGAAAGTCGGTATCGGCCTTATCGATTTCATCAATGAGCAAAACCACTTTTTTGTCCGCCACAAACGCCTGGCCGATTTTGCCCATCTTAATATATTCCTCGATGTTGCTCACATTGCGCCCGGAATCGGCGAAGCGGCTGTCGTTGAGACGCGTGAGCGTATCATACTGATACAGGGCGTCGATCAGCTTCATACTGGATTTTACATTCAAAACAATCAGCGGCATGCGCAAATTCTCCGCAATGGCATGCGCCAGCATGGTTTTGCC
>CAZOPH010000093.1:0-6374 GCA_964581635.1 uncultured Smithella sp. | reverse complement strand
CAACGATTCTGCCACTGGCTGCGGGCAATACGGATAAGGCGGTGGCTCTTGCCGGTATGTTGGCTATTTTATCGGGGGCGTTGTGTATTCTGGCGGGTCTGGCCAGATTTGGTTTCATTACCGATCTTCTCTCGAAACCCATTCGCGACGGTTATCTAAACGGGATTGCACTTACGGTATTGATTGGCCAGTTACCGAAAGTTCTTGGTTTTTCTGTAAGTGGAAGCAATTTTTTAAAGGAAACAAGCGGCCTTGTGCAAGGGATCTGGAATGGTCAAATCAACGGGATGGCTTGCGTTATCGGTTTCTCTTGCCTGATGGTGATTCTCGGATTCAGGCAGTGGGCTCCCAGAATTCCAGGCGTATTGATTGCCGTGGTCGGCGCAACGATTCTGGTTTCTTTGTGGGATTTATCCACCAAGGCGGGAATTGCTGTGATCGGCCCCTTGCCGCAAGGCTTACCGCAATTCCAAATTCCAGCCGTTTCCTGGGCGGAATTCGGCAACTTGTGTGCTGCCGCCGTTGCAATTGCGCTGGTGTCGTTTGCCGATATGAGCGCACTTTCACGCACTTTTGCTCATCGGACAGGCACCGAAGTTGACAGCAATCAGGAAATCATCGCTCTTGGCGCTGCCAACGTTGCAGCCGGTATTTTTCAGGGGTTTCCCGTGAGTAGCAGCGCGTCGCGAACACCGGTTGCGGAATCAGCCGGCGCAAAGACGCAAATCACGGGCTTGATCGGTGCGGTATGCATTGCACTCTTATTGATCTTTTTGCCCAGACTGCTTACGAACCTGCCTCAAGCAGCGCTCGGCGCCATCGTGATTGCCGCCTGTATCAGTTTGGTTGAAGTTCGTGGCGTTCTGCGTCTTTATAAACTGCGGCGCGACGAGTTTGTCTTATCCATCGTGTGTTTTCTTGGCGTGGTGCTGCTGGGCGTCATTTCGGGTATTTTTATCGCCGTTGCTCTGGCGTTGTTCGCTTTCATCTGGCGTGCATGGCAGCCTTATGATGCTGAGCTTGGTTACGTGGATGGCCTGAAAAGCTATCACGATATCTCTCGCCATCCCGAGGCAAAACGCATTGACGGCCTGGTGCTTTTCCGTTGGGATGCGCCCCTGTTTTTTGCTAATGCGGAAATATTCCGCAATCATATTTTACATGTGGTGGCGGATGCTCCGACACCGACCAAGTGGGTTGTCGTTGCGGCTGAACCGATCACCGATGTGGATATTACGGCTGCCGGCGTACTGGCTGACCTTGATTACGTACTGCATCAGGCGGGGATGGATTTGTTTTTCGCAGAGATGAAAGACCCGGTAAAAGACCGGTTAAAGCGCTATGGACTGTTCAAGAGGTTGGGTGTCGAGAATTTCTTTCCTACAATCGAACAGGCCATTGAGCGTTATTTAACCGTGCATAAGATCGACTGGCCTGTTTCACCCACACACAAAGGAAAAGAATAAAAGCTATTTGCAAAACATGGTTGAAAGACGATGACAACCACGCATGACTTATAGTAAGCAATAATTTTTAGAAACAATTATTTTAAAAATAGTGTACACTTCAGTTAATAATCACTATTCACCAAGGTATTCAAAATGAACGATGACGGCAAGACGCAAAAACAACTCATAAAAGAGCTGGCTGAGATGCGCCGGCGAGTAACCCAACTGGAAAAAACGGAAGCAAGTCTTAAACAGAGTAATGCGACACATCGGGAAAGTGAGGAGATCTTTCATTTACTGGTGGATCAGATGACAGACAGTATGATCATTATCGACTGGGATGGAACAATCCGCTTTGCCAATGAGACGGCCTTGACACTGGTGGAGGTTGATTCCCTTACAGAAGTTCTTGGCAGAAATATCGTTGAATTCATGGATTCGGACACTCTGCCGGTGATGATGGAAGCATTGACCATGGCTAAGGCAGGCCAAAAAGTCGTGAGAAAAGAAGGCAAGGTCATCACGGCAAAAAGTCAGGGAAAATGGGTGGAAGCCAGGGGAACAAAAGTCCATTTCCAGGATTCTGATTGCTATATGGTCAACATCAGGGACATTACAGAACGTAAAAAGGCGGAAAAGGCGTTGAATCAGGCGGAAAAGAATTATCATAATTCTTTGGATGGATCCATCTTGGGCGTGCGGATTGTATCTGCGGACGGATTGACTCTCTATGCCAACCAGGCGACGCTGGATCTCTTCGGATTCGCCAGTTTTGATGAACTGAAAGCAACTCCTGTAACGAATCACTATACCCCGGAGAGTCTGGCTGAAAACCATCTCAGAATGGAACAAAGAAAACGAGGCGAGAGTGGACCGTTCAATTATGAAATCAGCATTGAAAGGAAAGACGGAAAGGTTGGGCATGTCGAAGTCTTCCGTAAAGAAATCATTTGGGACGGCGCCAGACACTTTCAGGTGCTTTACCACGATATTACCGAACGCAAGCGTGCAGAGGAAGCGCTGAAGGAAAGCGAGGATCGCTATCGAATCTTGGTGGAAAATGCGAGCGACATCGTCTTCAGAACGGACAACACCGGACACTTCACGTTTGTTAATACAGCGGCGCTCCTCATTACGGGGTACCAGGAGAAAGAACTTATCGGAAGGCATTACCCAACATTAATCCGTCCGGATATGCGTGAAGAAGCTATGAAGTTCTTCGGCCGTCAGTTTGTGAAGAAGATTTCCAACACCTACTCCGAATACCCCATAATCGTGAAAGACGGCCGCGAGATCTGGTTCGGACAAAACACCCAGTTGATCTTTCAGGACGGTAAGGCAGTGGCTTTTCAGTCAGTCGCCCGTGACATCACCGAGCGCAAGCGGGTAGAGGAAGCCCTCATGGAAAGCGAGAACAGATACCGCGAGCTCAGCATTCTCGATGACCTCACCCAGCTTTACAATTCACGGCACTTTTACCATCAGTTGAGGATGGAGATTGATCGGGCAAGTCGCTATCACCAGCCGTTAACCCTGCTCCTTCTTGATATCGACAATTTTAAATTATTCAACGACGCATACGGCCATCTCGAGGGAGATCAGGTCTTATCACGACTAGGTCAGGTACTCAAAAAACAATTGCGCCAGTCAGACTCCGCCTATCGTTACGGCGGTGAAGAGTTCATTATCCTGCTGCCCATGACCACCAGCAAGGATGCCGCCATTGCGGCGGAAAGAATCCGGACAGATTTCAAGGAAGAGAATTTTTCGCCCATTACTGGTAAAAACGTGCATATGACGGTGAGCATCGGGATGGGGCAGTACCAACCCCAGGAAGATATGAAAACCTTTGTAGCTCGGGTTGACCAGCTCATGTATCAGGCAAAGAAGAATGGCAAAGACAGGGTTAGTTCCGATTCATAACCTCAAAAACAGCTCAAATAGCAGTCCTCACTTCGATCCCTTAGCTGAGAATGAAAATTGGTAGATACCGTTATACGTACGATGTTCTTCCAGTTAATGTTCACTTGAGATATTTTAAAAACTTTGCAAGATTTCAAATGTAAATAATTCAAATGCTGTGGCACCGACCGGGATCAAAAAGGGCCCTGCGAAAAAGCGATGAATAGTCTGATGTTTCTTTACCACGAAACTGGAAAAGGAGAAACAATGGAAGGCATCGACCTAAAAATGAGCGCATCGTGTTTCTACCCGACCTCGACTCATATGGGAAGGTTTAATTTTTATTGTATAGCAGGTCTTTCCATATCTGAAAAAGAATCATCAACATTATCGTTTAAATAAAATCCTGCCTGTGAGGTTGACATGAGAAAAGCGCTTGTTACGATATTTGTAATCCTTGTCTTTTTCAGCGCCTTTGTCATTAAGACGCTCTACGACGCGGGCCAGTTTAAAACAATACGTCAACATTACGAAGGCACCTGTATCCGGGTAGCAGGCCTGCCTGGTCCCGAGGACATCACTATACATCCCCGGACTGGTATAGTCTTCATATCTTCCGATGATCGTAGAGCCACCCAGGCGGGCACGCCCGTTCAGGGCGCCATCTATGTCCTTGATTTAACTGAGAAGGGCTCAGCACCAAAGAAATGCACTGCAGGCTTCGATAAGGAATTTCATCCTCATGGCATAAGCCTGTATCTTGACGACACCGGGAAAACGTTCCTTTTCGTCATCAATCATACAAAAGAGGGCAATTTCGTGGAAATATTCGAATATGTTGGCGGTGCCCTCGTTCATCGTGAATCCATAGGGGACCCCCTCATGTTCAGTCCCAATGACCTGGTTGCTGTAGGAGTGCGTAGCTTTTACGCAACCAATGACCACGGTTTCCCCTCCTCCTCGTGGCGTATGTTGGAAGATTTTCTGCCGCTCAAGCGTTCATACGTCATGTATTATGATGGGAAGGACATGCATATCGTCGCGAAGGGCTTTGGTTATGCCAATGGGATTAACATAAGCGCTGATGGAAAGATTCTTTACCTGGCAGCCACACTGGACAAGGCCATCCACGTCTTTACCCGTGATATAGCCTCCGGCAGTTTGTCTCCAGCTTACGATATCGATATAGGGACCGGCCCCGACAACATCGAACTCGATACCACAGGCACCCTGTATGTGGCATGTCATCCGAAAATGCTCGAATTTTTAGCCCATTCAAAGGATAAGGAGAAAAGTTCCCCATCGCAGATTCTAAGAATAACGGCTAAAGATAAAGGCAATTATAAAATTGATGAGATATATCTAAATGATGGGAAACAAATTTCTGCAGCGAGCGTGGCCACACCGTTCAACGGGGGCTTTCTTGTCGGGCAGGTGTTTGACAATCACATTCTAATTTGCAACGAAAAAAGGGGCCGGTAAAGGGAAAGCCGATATGTGAAAAATGGTTCATTTAGGCTCAGCATACTTATATAAAATGTGAATATCTTCATTTCTGAAACAAAGCATCGAGCAATTTTGGTGAGCATGCTCCATTTCAAACGGTAATATATGATGAAAACAGAGACAATTTCCCCATTGACTTTCCATTTGCATAAGAGCATTTATCAATCGTTATTTGTCTTGTTATCTCAGTAAACTTATCAACCTAACCCGCAAATTATTAAGGAGGCATCATGAAAAAACTATTTCTGGCGATTGTTGTCCTTCTGTTGGTGTTGGCAGCGTATTTGACCCTCTGGCCGGTACCGATTAAGCCTGTCAGCTGGAATGCACCAATGCCACCCGGCTATGCCGGCCCACACGCAGTCAATACAAAGCTTGCCAATCTCAAGATGATTTCATTGGGAAAAGAAGAAGGACCCGAGCAGATTGTTATCGGCAAAGACGGCAAGCTTTACACCACTGTTACTAGTGGTAACATCCTGAGAATGAATCCGGATGGCACCGAACAAGAGGTGTTTGTAAACACAGGCGGGCGGGTGCTGGGTTTTGATTTTGATACATCCGGAAACCTGATCGCTGCCGACGTTGACAAGGGCCTGCTTTCAATCGGCCCGGACAAAAAAATCAATGTATTGACCGATAAGGTAAATGGCGAGCCCATCAGATATGCCGATGCAGTAGTGGTGGCTAAGTCCCGCAAAATATACTTTAGCGATGCGTCAACCCGTTTTGCGCCTAAAGACTGGGGCGGGGTGTTTGAATCCAGTATTTTAGATATTATGGAGGGGTCATCAACCGGACGTGTCTTGGAGTACGACCCTGCAAACAAAACGACCCGCATCGTGGCGAAAGGCTTTAGTTTTGCCAATGGTGTGGCCCTGAGCCACGATGAGAAAACGCTGTTCGTCAACGAAACCGGGAAATTCAGGGTGTGGAAGATTTTAGTGAGTGCGAGAGACCTGGATATATCAACCCCGGGTGACCAGGCCAAACTGCTGTTTGACAATCTCCCGGGTTATCCGGACAACCTGACGCGTGGACTCGACGGAAAAATCTGGCTAGGCCTCGTAAAGCCGCGCAACCCCGCCGCCGACAAGCTAGCCAACAAGCCGTTCATGCGCAAGCTCACCTTACGCCTACCACGTGCAATGTGGCCGGTTCCGAAAGCTTACGGACATGTGATAGCATTCTCGGAAGATGGCAAAGTGGTGGCTGATTTACAGGACCCGAACGGTGCTTATCCGGAAACAACAGGAGTGACGGAGACTAAAGACCGGCTCTACATTCAGAGCTTGCATGCCAAGGGGTTGGGATGGATGCCTAAATAAATTCTCTATTATCCATTCAGGGCAGGATCTGAAATGGTCCTGCCCTTTTTTGTTCACATTCTAACCAAATAATCGTTGTCTTTCAGAACCACATTGGAGTTCTGATTTGTAAGTGACTTCAAAGCTTAACGATGTCTTCCTCCTACCATTAATTCCTGTATAAATATTCTGTAAGCAGGTAAGAGTTGCC
>CAZOPH010000092.1:2873-6513 GCA_964581635.1 uncultured Smithella sp. | reverse complement strand
TGTTCCCGCTTTTTTTCCACACTTCGTTCAACGGTTTGAATGTTTCATTGAAAGGGAAAAGGCAAACAAGGGAGTTTCATTCATAATCAGCAAGTCAATCGAACATCATTATCTTTCCATTTCAATAAGTTATAAATATATTGGCATTGCTTTGTAATTTTGGCACACAAATTTCATTAGTATCAAGACAAATAAACAAACTACCCTCAGGAGGTAACAGATCATGAAAAAGACATTAGGAACCATCGTAGCGGCGGCAGCAGTAGTTCTTTTAACGGCAACCTTTGGTTTTGCGGAGTATGCCGCAGCGGGAGCAACGAATTTCCCGTATTTTCAATTGGGCTGCCTGATTGTGGGCGGACTGATTTTAGTCAGCCTGAAGCGGAAGTATAACAAGATGTACACGGCGGAAGTTGTTGGCGCCTTTGCTCTTTACACCATTTTGATGGCGCTGTTTACCAACCCTGTTATTGATGCAGTCAAGAACATTGTAACCTGATTAGAAGTTTTAAAGATATAGCCGCTACACCAACAAACATGATCTGTAAATATGGCCCCCTCAGGTCTCTTAGACTGAGGGGGTTTTGTTTGAATTCATGAGACAAGATTTTTTAAAGGGCGATTTCCATAACTATCTTCTGTTGGAGCAACCATTCTCCAACTTCAAATTAAATTTTTTCTATTTTGGAAATCAGGCTATCGAACTTTTCCACATCGACAACCGGTGAAGTGGCAAAGGAAATGCCTGTCAACACATTTAAACCCATCGAGGCACAAAGCGCTTTCTCCGCGTCAGGAAAATCTAAGGTAAAGACCAGATCGTGCTCCCCCATAACGGCATACATGGAAACGACCTTTCCACCGTTTTTCTCGATGATCTTGACAGCTTTTTTCGTTCGCTGCGCAGAGACATTCTTTAACGAATCCTGGGTATATTTCCCGAACATTATAAATATCGGCATAGTCTGACCTCCTTCCTAATGCTGTTATAATAACCCTGCATGCCCTGTAATAGGATATGCGACAGTGGCCTGCTCCGATGCTTTTAATATGTTAAGTTGGAAGTCCGCCATTTTCAATCTTCAATTCAGGCACTTCTCCGGCACCGGAAGACATTGTTACTAAACTATTGATTTTAATTCGAGGCTATAATCTGTGTAAATGGGGAAATTTTCGTGTCGCCACCAAATTAAATCAGCTCTCGCACATAAGATTCAGTCGTGAAATTGTCGGAAAAAGTATAGTGCAGGATGTTTAATGATAAGAGGGAAAAGAGAGAGCTGCAATGCTTTTTACCTCCTAAGCCGTAGTCAGCTCATTCAATAGCTGCTCATTGAACAGTTTAGCATCACTACTAATACCCGATGATGCTTCTCTTCAATTACCTCCAGTAAAATGGTGAAACCTTCATTCACATTATACGGGCACTGAAGCACTCTTCTGCTGTAGTGTAAGGCTGCTGATTGTTTATGTCAAGGAGTTTATAGGAGATGATCCCAACAATGGTTTTGATCGTTTATGCCCAAGATTTCCTTGACATCCAAGACCACTTTTCTTATGGTTTCTCCTACCAAAAGGAAGTTCTTATTAAAATCAAACAAAGTCCAGGAAAGGGCGGCGCAGGGGGTAAACTTCCTATGGGCTCTGCTTCAAAGAGAGAGGGGTGAGCGAGGGTGAAGGCTGGACATCACGGCGTATTTTATGAATTAATTTTATTCGGATTTTTTCTGGCCTCAAAGCTCATGCGCCACAAGGCCCACCTGCTGGGAAGAGAGAACCTTTCGCACATACCCACCCCAGTCATTTTCGCATTGACCCACGACAGTTATTTCGAAGTTCCGTCCCTGTCGCGGATATACTATGCCCTGAAGCCCAGACCGGATTTTATGGTCATGGTCAAGAATGATTTTCTAAGCGGTCGCTATCTCTCTACGAACTACGGGAAAAAGAACAAATTCCTTAGAAATGTCCTTCTGATGATTGACAAGTCGGGCCTCCCCTTGGCGATTTTTCACAAACTGAAGGTGGCGGCCGTCGACCGCCCGTTTGTCGATGTTTTCAGCAAGAAGAAAGAGGAATTGCAGCAGGAAATCTCAGATCAGTTGAATCGCTTCAGAGACAGCAGCATGCAGGGAATATCAACTCTGATTTTTCCCGAGGGAACCACGTGGGGATATGGCGGCCTGAAGAAGGTCCGCAGCTCCGTGTATCAGGTCCTCGAAAAAACCTTTCAGAGTACCGGCCGGAAGGTGTACATCCTTCCTGTCAACGTCAAGGTGGACCGTCTTGTGAAGGGGGCAAAAGACGTTTTCATCCACATCGGCCAACCGGTTTTTTTCCGCAAATCCAAAGACGAATTCAACCAGAGGCTCTACGAACTTCTGCAGCAGCTCCATATCATCACTTTCAGTCAGGTGGCCGCCTATTACTTGAAACGCTTGGCAGAGACGAAGCGGGATACCGCCCGGACGGTTATCTTGCGGAAAGAGCTCTTTTTGCAGAATTTGGAAGGGATTCTAGCGGATATGAACCGGCTGACCAGCGACCGAGCTCTGCCCAGTTTCGACCCTAATTTGCTCAACCACCGGTACCTTTCGGACAAGGTAGAACGATTTTTGAAATACTGTCTAAAGAGGCAATATCTGCAAAAAAAGCGGTTAGGTGACCGGAAAGAGGCCTTACTGCTTGATGTTGAAAGAATCTTATCCAGTCATACCATCAAGGAGTTCCGCAAGGCCAACCCCCTGGGATTCTGCGCGAACGAGCTGGCCTCACTGGGTGAACAGACCGTCCGTTCCCTATTCGACGCCCGCCTCTGTTTTGGGTAGAAAATCATCGGCATCAATCTTTCATTCACAAGTTGACGGAAGAAACTTGGGATCATTTGAGGTGAAACAAATAATGAGTACAATCTGGGCAGAGCAATACGCGAAGCATGTTCCGAAGACTATCGAGTATCCTCAGATTCCAATCCACCGTTTCCTGACGGACACGGTTGCCGCGCATCCGGATTATGTGGCGATGACCTTCAACGATACTCACACAACTTATCAGGAGCTTAATGACAAAGTAAACCGGTTTGCCCTTGTCCTTGAGCAGACGGGAGTGAGGCAAGGTGACCGGATCGCTTTGATTCTGGTGAACTCCCCGACCTATGTTATTGCCTTCTTTGCCGCGCTCAAGTTGGGTGCTGTCGTGGCAAACCTCAGTGTGGGTATTCAGGGAGACGAACTGGTTTCCTGTCTGAACAACGCCGGTGCTAAAGTAGTCATCACGTTGGATTTGTTTTCGCAAAATCTCTACAAAATCATCGAGCAGACTGTCGTTAAAACCGTCATTCTCCATTCGGTGTTTGGCCTTGAAAGAAAAATCAAGCTTTCGGAGGGGATGACCAGTCCGAAGGTTTTCAATGAGTTGCTTGCCTTGATCGAAAGCGCGGGAGAACCCCGAGCAGATATTTGCCCGGCCGATGTGGCGGTGCTTCAATACACCAGTGGTTCGACGGGAATCCCTAAAGCGGCAACCCTGACCCATGCCAATATTGTAGCCAGCGTCATCCAATCCGATACGTGGATCGGCATGCAGGGCGTTGGAAATTCGGCGGTGATGTGTTTGATTCCTTTTTTTCATGTCTTTGGAA
>CAZOPH010000092.1:0-2773 GCA_964581635.1 uncultured Smithella sp. | reverse complement strand
GGCGTTGGAAATTCGGCGGTGATGTGTTTGATTCCTTTTTTTCATGTCTTTGGAATGCAGGCTTGTCTGTTGATCAGCGTGCGAAAGGCGTATCGAATGATCCTCCTGCCTCGGATCGACTTGATGGATATTCTTTCCCTGATGAAGCTTTTGGAAACGTACCGACCGATATCCTTTCCGGCTGTGCCCAGCCTGTGGAACGCCATCTTGTCGCTTCCCGATGAAAAGGCTAAAATCCAGCTTGGTGCCTTAAAAGTGGCCACCAGCGGAGGCGCACCTCTTCCCGGCTTTGTGCATGAAAGGTTTGCAGCGTTGACCGGTAGAAAGATGATGGAGGCTTATGGCCTTTCCGAGGCGTCTTCGGCAACCCACATGACGCCTTATCCACTGGGAGCGCCTGCAGGATCCATCGGATTGCCTCTTCCCGACACGCAAGCCAGAATCATGGACATGGAAACAGGATTGAGGGAATGCGAGGTGGGAGAAGTGGGCGAACTGGTCGTCAAAGGGCCGCAGATCATGGGCGGATATTGGAACAACGAGAAGCTTACCGCAGCCGTGTTGCGTGACGGCTGGTTTTATACTGGGGATATGGCCCGCATGGACAAGGATGGTTTCTTCTACCTTGTCGATAGAAAGGATGATCTCATAATTTCCAACGGATTCAACATCTATCCCGGCCAAGTCGAAGAGTTTTTGAAAAGTCACCCTAAAGTGAAGGACGTTGCAGTTATCGGCATACCCGACCGTGTAAAAGGAGAGGCGGTCATAGCGGTGGTTGCCGTAAAAAATGGTATAGAGCCGGATAAAGAGGAGCTCATCCGGTATTGCAAAGAAAACATGCCCGAGTATCGAGTTCCCAAAACAATAATCTTTCGAGAAGAAATTCCCCGTGATCCGGCCGGTAAGCTCTTAAGGCGGATATTGAAGCAGGAATTCAAAAACGGTTCATCGCTTAATCCTTGATCGGTTCGGGTGATGTTGCCGTTTTCCTTATTGACAGCATGCCTATTCAGTATTACTACAAAACCAGATTATAAAAATTTCAGGAGCAATCACTATGATCATCGTTACAGGTGGCGCAGGATTTATCGGCAGCGCTTTCGTCTGGAAACTCAACCAGGAAGGCATCGAAGATATTATGATTGTCGATCGACTAGGGACCACGGATAAATGGAAGAATCTAGTCAATCTCCGGTTTGAGGATTACATCTATAAAGATGATTTTTTTCAAATGATTTACGACAACGACCTGCCTTTTGAAGTCAGTGCCATTGTGCACATGGGCGCCTGTTCTTCGACAACCGAACGGGACGCAGACTACCTCTGGGAAAATAATTTTATTTACACGAGAACATTGGCCGAGTGGGCACTCAAGCGTAGCATCCGCTTTATCTACGCCAGTTCTGCCGCAACGTATGGCGATGGGACGCAGGGCTTTGCCGATGACCACGTTAAAATTAACTCGCTCAAGCCTATCAATATGTACGGCTATTCCAAGCAGGTTTTTGATTTATGGGTCTTGCGTCACAAGATGGAAAGTAAGATGGCGGGGATTAAATTTTTCAATGTCTTCGGCCCCAATGAATATCACAAAGCGGATATGACCAGTGTAATTTTTAAAGCATTTCATCAAATTCGGGAAACGGGTAAAGTCCGCCTCTTCAAATCCTATGTGTCCCAATATCCCGATGGGGGCCAGATGCGGGATTTTGTGTATGTTAAAAATTGCATCGATGTCCTGTGGTGGTTTTTGCAGAACTCGGCTGTCAACGGCATCTTCAACCTGGGTACAGGCAAGGCTAGAACCTGGAATGATCTGATCATAGCGGTTTTTGCCGCGATGGGCATCAAGCCGAATATTGAATACATTGAGATGCCCGAATCGCTGCGTAATCAATACCAGTACTTTACGCAGGCAGAAATGGATAAGCTGCACCACGCAGGCTGCCCGGTAAATTTTTCTTCACTGGAAGATTCCGTGCGCGATTACGTGGTCAACTATTTGCAGCAGACCGATCCACACTTAGGAATGTAACGATGAAAAGAGATATTGTCTGCATTATCCCCTCGCGTTATGAATCCAGCCGTTTTCCCGGAAAGCCTCTGGCCGACCTGTGCGGCAAGCCGATGATTCAGCATGTCTATGAACGCGTAGCGAAAGCCCAAGCCTTGCCTTATGTGGCTGTGGCGACTGATGATGAAAGAATATTTGCCGCGGTGAAAAATTTCGGCGGCAATGTGGTGATGACCGCCACAACGCATCGATCCGGCACGGACAGAATATCGGAAGCTGTCCAATCTCTCAATCTTTCCGCCGACGCTATTGTTGTCAATATTCAAGGCGATCAGCCGATTTTTGAGCCGGTGCAGATCGATGAAGTGATCCAGCCTTTAATCGATGATCCCGTGGTTGTTATGTCCACATTAATTTATAAGATCATTCTGGATGAGGAAATTTCGCATCCACACGCCGTCAAAGTTGTTTTCGATTCTGAAAACAATGCTCTTTATTTTTCACGGGCGACCATTCCTTACGTTCGCGACAAAAAGCTCAAAACCGACTATTACAAGCATCATGGAATTTACGCTTATCGTCGGGATTTCCTTGACACCTTCACCAAATTACCAGAAGGAAAACTGGAGAAACTTGAAGCCCTCGAACAATTACGCGCACTGGAATATGGCTACAAGATTAAAGTCGTCATCACGCCTTACGATTCGGTCGAGGTGGATAATCAGCAGGAGCTGGAAAGAGTTCGCCGGATTCTGA
>CAZOPH010000091.1:0-6526 GCA_964581635.1 uncultured Smithella sp. | reverse complement strand
CCACCGGATTTCTCTATTACATTTCCATCACGGGTGTGACCGGCACCGCCGCACCGAAAAGCGGCGACATCGCGCAAGAAGTCACCAACATCCGCAAACTGACTAAGCTGCCGATAGCCGTCGGCTTCGGCATTTCCAGCGCAGAACAAGCCAAAGAGATAGGGGCTCTTGCCGACGGCATCGTCATCGGCAGCGCAGTAATCAAACTGATTGATAAAAACCGGGATAACGGCAACTTGGTAAAAATCGTTTCTAATTACACAAGGGAAATTAAAAATGCCTTATCAAATTAAACCAGGCTTTTATAGCTGGAAGCGTAGTTCGTCCCTTCTGTACACCTGTATCCTATTTTCCGTTAATGGCTACCATGATTTCTTTGAAGCTATCCACAGCGGATTCCAGATTTTCGATGATATCGTTGGCTAATACATCCGGGTCGGGCAGATTATCTAAGTCGGCAAGACTTTTATCTTTGAGCCAGGTAATATCCAGACTCGTCTTGTCACGGCTGATAATTTCTTCATAAGTGAATTTTCGCCAGCGGCCTTCGGGATTTTTCTCTGGATGCCACGATTCTTTTCGCTTATGCCGGTTTTCCGGGTTGTAACATTTTATAAAGTCCTCAAGATCTTCAAATTTTAACGGCGATTTTTTCAGAGTGTGTCGGATGTTGGTGCGGTAATCATAAAACCAAACTTCTTGCGTCCACGGGTCTTTGCTGGCTGGTTTATTATCAAAAAACAAGACATTAGCCTTGACGCCCTGCGCGTAAAAAATACCGGTGGGCAATCGCAAGACTGTGTGCAGGTCCGTTGTTTCCAATAGTTTTTTACGCACGGTCTCACCCGCGCCGCCTTCAAACAAAACATTATCAGGCAAGACAACCGCCGCTTTGCCGCTGGTTTTCAACAGAGTGTGAATGTGCTGCACAAAATTAAGTTGTTTATTGCTGGTCGTCGCCCAGAAATCCTGCCTGTTGTAGGTGAGGTCTTCTTTTTCCTGCTCCCCTTCTTCATTGGTGAAAGTCATAGAGCTTTTCTTGCCGAAGGGTGGATTTGTCAGTACGTAATCAACACGCAAACCTGTATCCGCTACCAAAGAATCCGTCGGCAGAATAAACGTTTCGGAATCAATATCGCCGATATTATGAAGAAACATATTCATGAGCGCTGACCGTCTTGCGCCTGCTACTATTTCGTTGCCGTAAAAAGTAGAATTTTTAAGAAATGCTTTTTGTTCTTTATTCAGCGTATAGTTTTCAGAATCAGAGATAAAATCATAAGCCGCCAGAAAAAATCCACCTGTGCCGCAGGCTGGATCGGCAATCGATTTCACGGGTTCCGGCTGGATGCAGACAACCATCGCCTTAATCAGGGGGCGCGGTGTAAAATATTGACCAGCGCCGCTTTTCATATCTTCGGCGTTCTTCGCCAAGAGGCCTTCGTAAATATCGCCTTTTACATCGGCACTCATCAGCGTCCATTGCTCTTTGTCGATCATGTCAACGAGTTTGAATAGTTTGGCCGGGTCCTGAATCTTGTTCTGACTCTTGGTGAAAATCTGGCCCAGCGTGCCTTTGGCATGTGAAAGTTCACGAAGAACAGCCGTATAATGATTTTCCAAAGCCGCGCCTGTTTTTGATGTCAGACTTTCCCAGTTATAATCTTTGGGCACATCCAGCTTTCTGTTATACGGCGGCTTGGAATACTCATCCACCATCTTCAGGAAGAGCAGATAAGTAAGCTGCTCCAGATAATCGCCATATCCGACGCCGTCATCTCGCAGTGTGTTGCAGAAGCTCCATATCTTGCTGATAATGCCTGATGAATTCTCTTCCATGTCAATAGTTCCTTATGTAAATATTTTTTCTATAAGCTCCGTGGCCCCAGCGGTGTTCTAGAATACCCCTTGATTTTTAATCTCCAAAAGGCCATATTTTAATCGCAAGTAAGTCCTCATGCGTGGGCATCCAGATAGTTGCTCGTAAATAGCGCATGAGGTTTTGCCTTTTTAGCCAATGGCCATAGTTAGAGCTTTCTATAAATTAAATAATAAATACAATGAATTATAGAACAATAATTCCAACATCTTTTTCAAGTTTATCTAAAGTTTATCTATAAGTTTAACTAAAATATAACCTCTCGCTGACCACTATTAATTTTTGTTACTCCCTTTCATGGTTATTTTTTCTTTTTCCGCTTTGATGCGTTCGAGTAATTTTGATGCTGGTTCATCCGAAGGGTCTTGAGGGACGAGTTTGCCTTCGAAGGCTTTCTTCAGGATGGTCTGGCGCAAGGCTTCAGCCTGTTTAAGGCTTTCCTCAATGCTTTCTTCTACTTTATCGCAGACGGAAAGACGGGATTCGATTTCGGCAACGATGGTTTGCTGTTCTTCAATTTTATTTGGTATATTGATGCACTGCATAAATACATCATCATCACGAACAGCAGGATATGAAGAACCAGTTTGTAGTTCATTTAATGACTGAACAAAACCTTCAAATATTGAATAATAGAAAAGATACTTCGGATCAACTATGTCATATTGTGCACGAATTACCGTAAATCCGGAAGAACAAATTTGATTTTCATAAAGATAATTATCAACAAGTGCAATATTTTTTAAGTAGGTTCTTACAGTTGAAAATAACGTATCTCCATATTCTATAATCTGTTGTGCCCTTGACGGTGCCTCTTTCCATTTGTAAATTTTATGGCTCACAATTTTATTAATTCGATTATCAATGCCTCCAATGTCAATGTATATAAATTCATCATCGGCCTTTTTATCTTTCAATTTAACCTTTGTTGCTTTCGTAGTGATGTTTTTAAGTTCAATCTTTTGCCATCCTTTTGGCAATTCGCCTTCCTTTACATTCTTATTTGTCAGCTTGCCTTCAAATGCCCATTTGAGGACGGCCTGGCGATAGACTTTGAGTTGTTGCTGGCCGGTTTTGAGGCCTTCAATGCCTTTATCCAAACTGCTGAACAGTTCTTCTATTTTGGCGACAATGCGGTGCTGTTCGGGAAGTGGTGGAAGAGGAATATCCGCTTTCTCTAAAAACTGAAAGTGTCTTGCATAACCTTTATCCGGTAACTTTATGCAATGAAGGTAATAGAAAAATAGTTTTTCATTGAAGAATGGAAATGGCTTTAATACTTTTACGCCGTCAGCACCTGCAATAAATTTAAAATCGATATATTTTTTAACCTTGGTGTGATCTCCAAAAATTATATATGGAGGTCGATACGGAACAATCAATTGTTCATCATCAAAATAACCACCAATCAGTTCTTGCCCTTGGTCAACAACAGGATATTTACCCGACGGCAGATATTGTTTCTGTTTTATTTTAATTCCGTTTAATGAGATTTTTTCACAACTTTCTGCAAAATTATTTAGTACCCATCCTTTTGGTAACTCAGATTTATATTTTAAATCCTCATTCATCCTATGCTGCCAGTGTCTCATTCAATTCATTGATGATACTTTCAGTTTCATTCCCGAAAAGCTGCCACATCTTTCCTTTGCCGCCCTGCGCGTCGAAAGGCGTGTAGTCCAGGTCTTGAACGCTGAAGGAAACGGATGCCGCGATATGGTCTTTAATCATTCTTAACCACTGCATTTGTTCTTCGTTAAACTTTAAAGTGCCTGCCTGTTTTTTGAAGACCCAGTTCTGAAAGTTTTTATCTACTGTTTTGTCATAAGCCGTCAGCTTGGAATCTATCCCAGCCACCTTGCGAATCAACGAAACAAGCGCTACCAGTTCGTTTTTAGGCTGTCCGCTGGCTTCTTCCAAAATTTCGTAGGCGCGCCACACGTGCAGAGGTGCAAGAACGGGTTTGTCGGCAATTATTGTATCCACCAGCTCACGAATCATGCTGTAGGTGAGTTCGCGCCTGCGGTATGGTTGGGCGTAAAAGATTTGCAGTGCGGTAATTTCATCCTTGTGCTTTGCTATCCAGTCGGCAAAGTCTTTTACCAAAGTTTGAGCTTTTTCCTTATTGTCCTTTTCCCAGCAGACTTTTGTTGTTTCGTCAATATTGACCGTATCAATAATCTGTTCGTGAATTTTGCGCACGTTTTCAATGTATTCGTTGAGATCGCCATTAAAAGTGGCGGCGGCCTGATCCCGCAGATCGTCGGTCAGCATCTTGATTTTTTCTTCTTGCTTGGCGGGTGGTTCCTCAGGATTTTCTGCTTCCACTTTCAGACGCAAATTTTCCAGCGTATCGGGGTTATAGGCATCGAGCAGTTCCTTGACCACCTGCGTAATGGTTTTGCCCTTCGCCTTTTCGGCGAATGTCTTCTTTTCCTTTTCGGTAACCTGCCTCTCCAGGCGCGCCAGACGGTTCGCCAATGATGTAAACAGATCTTCATCTCTTGCACCCACAGTAATGGCGGCCAGCAAATCCTTCAGAGGCACGCCCGGTTTTCTCTCAAGCGGTCGGCTGTCGGTTTTCAGGCTTTGCGTGACGCCAACGGCATCCACAATCACGTAATGGTCTTTGGTGGTTTTGGCCTGCGGCGTGACTTTTCTGAGATCGTCAAGGTTGATGGTGCGCGTGCCCCTTCCCTTCATCTGCTCAAAGTAGTTGCGGCTTTTGACATCCCGCATGAAAAGCAGGCACTCCAGAGGCCGGACATCCGTGCCGGTGGCAATCATATCCACGGTGACGGCAATGCGCGGGTGATAATCGTTGCGGAACTGCGCCAGCGTGCTTTTGGGATTGTCGCTGTTGTAGGTAATTTTTTTACAAAAGCGGTTTTCTTCGCCGAACTCTTCGCGGACGATTTGAATGATGTCATCGGCATGGCTGTCGGTCTTGGCAAAGATCAATGTTTTGGGCACTTCCAGTTCGTCTTTTTCATTCATGCGTTCAGGAAACATTTCCGGAAGATGATCTTTGAAGGTGCGGATGACTGTGCGAATTTGGCTGGGATTGACCACATCGTTATCCAGTTCGGTATTGGTATAGCTCACGTCTTCATCCAACTGCTCCCAGCGTTTCTTGCGGGTGAGCTTCTCCCGGCGATCCACGTACTGACCTTTCCAGATTTGGGCGCCCTTCTTCGTAATTTTTGTTTCTATCAGGTAAACGTCGCTGCCGACATTGACACCGTCGGTCACGGCCTGTTCATGCGTGTATTCGCTGACGATGTTCTGATTGAAAAAACCAAAGGTGCGGTTGTCGGGCGTCGCGGTCAGGCCGATTAAAAACGCATCGAAATAATCCAGCACCTGTTTCCAGAGGTTGTAAATGCTACGGTGGCATTCATCAATGACGATGAAATCAAAAAAATCAACGGGCAATTGGGGATTGTAGCCGACCGGCACCGGCGCGCGACCCTCCCATCGGATTTCTGCCGGATTTGTCTCTTCGTCCTTTTCGTCCAGTTCTTTATCTCGCAGGATGGAATACAAACGCTGAATGGTGCTAATATAAACCTGATTGTCGGTAGGCACAAAACCTGATTTGAGACGATGCACACCGTAAAGCTCGGAAAACTTGCGGTTGTCATCATTGGGCACATAGGCCATAAATTCCTGTTCGGCCTGTTCGCCCAGATTTTTCGTATCTACCAGAAACAGCACTCTGCCCGCTTTGGCGTAGGTTAACAGGCGATATATCGCCGTAATGGCTGTAAACGTTTTGCCCGAACCGGTGGCCATTTGAACAAGGGCTCTGGGTTGATTGGCACGAAATGATTTTTCGAGATTGTTAATTGCGATGATTTGGCAATCACGCAGACCGGCGGTTTGAAGAGCGGGAATATCAAATAACCTTTTCCGCAGTGATTGGTCGCGCTTCAACCAGGCACGAAATGTTTCCGGACGATGAAAGGTAAAAAGCGGGCGGGAGCGCGGCTTGGGATCACGGTAATCGGTAAACCGGGTTAAAGTGCCGGTGCTTTCATAGACAAAAGGAAGCGGATCGTTATCGAGGTATTTCAGTTTGCTGTCGGCGTAATCTTTGGACTGGTCTTCGTGAACGGTTAAATGGACGCCTTCTTCTTCCTTTTTGGCCTCGATAACGCCAACCGGTTTGCCATCAACAAACAAAACATAATCTGCAGGGCCGCTGGCCGTCTGATATTCCGTGACGGCAACACCGGTTCCGGCTTGCAGATTGATTTGCTTCTTGTTCTGGATAATCCAGCCGCAATCATTTAATTGTTTATCAATGTTGTCGCGGGCAATCTGTTCAGGATTCTGATTGGTCATATGCTCATATGATCTTTCTTCCGCGCCAGCTATATTTCAACTGGTTATGAATATTGTCTAATTGTTTTGGCATCATACATCTTTGAAAGTACAGTGCAACAGGTAAATGAAACATATCAAAACAAAACATCTTCATGAGCAAATCGCTCATTTTTTTATTTTCTGATTATTTTCTTGACAGCGGCTTCCAATCAAACTATAACATTAAAGCTCAACTTTAATGTTTGGTTTGACGAATGAAATTAAAAATCGGTGAAATTGCAAAAAGAAGCGGCGTTCGACCTTCAACCATTCGCTACT
>CAZOPH010000090.1:4255-6626 GCA_964581635.1 uncultured Smithella sp. | reverse complement strand
TCAAAAACATAATCCGCAGAATAAGACTTGACCTTGCTTTGGGGCAGGTAATCCCCTTCTTCTTTACTCATGCTGCGAATACCCACTTGAACCAGATTACAAAACGCAACCATCCGTCGTCCCACGCAGGCATGATTATACGGCGTGCCCTGATAACTGTCACGCAAATCGGCGTGAGCATCCAGTTGCAGGACGGTTAATTTCGGATATTTGTCGGCGACAGCCTGCACGGCACCCAGTGTAATGCTGTGCTCTCCGCCGAGCATGACCGGAATCTTGTTGCAGGCGACAATGCGGCTGATTTTTTTGCGCACAGCGCTGATCATATGCTTCGGTCCGCGGGCGTCCACCATCACCGGCAAGGCAGTATGGATGCCGGCTAGATAAGTTTCTTTTTTCAATTCTTCATCGTAGAGCTCCATATTGGTCGAAGCTTCGATGATGGCGGCCGGTCCCCGTCGACTGCCCGGCTGATACGTTGACGTTAGATCATAGGGGACGGGAACGATAACAAATTGAGCATCGCGCAGTGAACACTCGGGATATATTCCGCCAAAATTCATGATTTTATCCTTCTTTTTTATAAAAAGATCGGGTTTCCTAGCACAAAGACCGCGATATGTCCAGTTTTTAGTCCCCCTATCATGCGATGGAGAAAGAAGCCTCCGGTGATTACCGGGGCGGATAATAACTCATAAAGAATTTTCTATTTTCGTAATAGAGAAACGAGTAGTGCCTGATCCAGTCGCCTAAAGCGACAAAAGTTTTCTTCTTGCCTCCCACGTCAAAATAACGCAACACCGGTTTGTGGCAATGTCCCAAGATCACGGCATCATAATCTTCACGCAACTTTCCGGTCGCAAAAGAAAGCATTTTTTCAACCAGAAAGTCGCAGTTATCATCGCTCATTTGTTTGCTCGCGTTCGATGTCATGCCGGCCAGTGTCCATCGCGCAGAGGCAGGGATCACGCGCTGGATATTGTAGAAAGGACGGCTGCGCAGAATTTTACGAAACATCATGTATGTCCGATTTGAACGATCCGCCGTGTCACCGTGAGCAACCAGCATTCGCAATTTATCCAGTTTGATGTCAGCCCATTCTTCAAACACTTCCATGCCCAGCACGTCATGGAAATATTCTTTCATGAAAAAATCATGATTCCCTTCACACAAATGGATGTGAACTCCGGTTTTCTGCAGATCCACCAGACTATGAATCACCACCTGGAATTCGGGATGGATACGATCTTTACTGCAAAACCAGAAATCAAACAAATCGCCAAGAATATAGAGATCATCAATAGGCGTTTTATCACGGCCCACTTCCTGAGCATCGACAAGCGTTCTTACCTTACCATCCCTAAGATCGGCCAAAAATTGGACAAACTGGCTGTATCGCTCGTCGGTAGAGCGTCTCAGGTGGGCATCGGATATAAAAACAGCTTTCATGCGCTTCGTTCTCTTCCAGTCAAAATAATTTTGTTTTATAGCAGCTAACTCCGTGCGAGACCATGATTTATTTTATTTGATCTGTCAAATAGAAATCTCAATTGATTCTTGTTTTGTCCGGTGTTTTTTGCTAGTTTTGCCAAACCGTGTTCAAACCGGTCAAGAAAATGAAAAAGGTTCAGGGCAAAAACATGAGCAATAATCGAGCGGCCATCCAGCGCGCCAAAGAAGTTTTGAAGATTGAAGCGCAGAGTATCTTGAGCTTGGTGGACAAAATTAATGGGAATTTCACCCGCGCGGTCAATCTGATCTTTCAGTGCAAGGGGCGGGTCATTATCACAGGAATCGGAAAATCCGGCTTGATCGGGCGGAAAATAGTCGCCACACTGACGAGCACGGGAACACAGGCGCTCTTTCTGCATCCGGCAGAAGGCATTCACGGTGATTTGGGCATTGTGACCAAGGACGATATCCTACTGGCCATTTCCAACAGCGGCGAAACGCGGGAATTGATACCCATCATCAGTTCTGTGAAACACATTGGAGCGCCCATCATCTCCTTTACCGGCGTGCTCTCTTCGACACTGGCCCAAAACAGCGACATCGTCATTGACGTGTCCGTAGAAAAAGAAGCCTGCCCTTTCGGTCTGGCGCCAACATCCAGTTCCACTGCAGCACTGGCCATGGGAGATGCACTGGCCATTGCTCTCATCGATAAACGAAAATTCCGTGAAAAGGATTTTTATAAATTTCATCCCGGTGGCTCTCTGGGCACAAGACTTCGGGCAACGGTCCGCGACGCCATGATTGTAGGGAACAGAATTCCGCGTGTATGGAGCAAAACATCGGCTCGGCAGGCCATTTCAGAAATCGACCGCATGAATGTCGGATTCGTACTGGTGACCGACAAAAAGAACAATCT
>CAZOPH010000090.1:0-4155 GCA_964581635.1 uncultured Smithella sp. | reverse complement strand
ATGGCACTGTATGAATTTGAGGGTAAAAGACCGCAGATCCCACCCGATTCTTTTGTTCATCCGAGCGCTGTTTTGATTGGCGATGTTCGCATCGGCCATGAATGTCTGATCGCGCCCGGTGTTTCCATTCGCGCGGACTTCGGGCCGGTTATCATAGGCGACCGTTCCAGCATGCAGGACAACGCCGTGATTCATGTATATCCGGGCTCTCAGGTTATCATTGGAGATGACGTTATCGTGGCGCACGGGGTCATCCTTCATGACGTCCATATTCATTCCCGATGCATGATCGGCATAGGCGCTATCGTCCTGTTCAATGTCGTTTGTGAAGAAGATGTATTCGTTTCGGCGGGTTCACTGGTTCCCAAAGGCATGCATATTCCCCCAGGCAAGATCGTCGCGGGAAACCCCGCCACAATCACCCGCGACAGCACTGATAAGGATAAAGCAACCGCCAAAGACGGCATTGAAGCCTATCGGTACCTTTGTCGGCAATATTTGGCCACGATGAAGCCTGCAGACTAATAAAGGGTTTATGTCGTTACGACCATAAACCCTCTCTTTATTTCAAAATATCAAAGTGGTAAAATTTAAAATGTATATCTTACGCCGAGGTAAAAATTATGGCTTCCGTAGGAAGCAACTGTATTTCCAAATGTTAGATCTGAGGTCTGAAAATAGCGATATTTAAGATCTATCGTTAATTTTTCAGATACCATATAACCAACACCTGCACCAAACTGGTACGCAAATACCGTGTCTTTATGGTTTTCCCCATAGGTATAAGCATTTCCACTTTTCGCGTTTAATCCGCTGATTTCGACCATGGAAACCCCCATACCCGCAGTTAAATAGGGTGTTACAACATTTTCAATCTTGAATAATTCGAGGTAGCCGTTAAACAACAGAGCAAGATTTCGAATATCACCCCACGATTCATTCTTTTGACCAGAAACGCTGATTGTGTCTATTTCATTTCTTTGATATGAAATCTCTGCTTCAGCCCTTCCATGATCAAAACCAAACCCAACAGCCGCTGCGCCGGCAAATCCAGCTTCATATTCAATAGCACCCGATGTCGAACCAAACGACGTACTAATCGTATTATCCGTATTTTGTGCCATGGCGTAACCCAAATTAGCACTGATGTATATTTTATCATCATTTTTTTCGACGATCTCCGGTTTAGTATCCGGTTCTGTTACTTTAGTGGTTTGATCAGACTTTCCGTCAGGAGGTTGAACTCCAGTCGTATCCTGAGCAAATAAGACTGAATTTAACGACAAAACAAAAATAACGATGGAGAGATAAAAAATAATCCTTGCTGTTGCTTTCATCATTCCCCCTTGGCTTGGATATCGATTTTAAATATTTGAACACTTTTTGAACAGTTAGTTAATAAATATCATAAAATTCATTAGAATTCTATGACAAAATAAATGAGTTTCAATGTCCGTGATGACAGCAAGCATGTGGCATATATCAGGCAATGGATAAACTGCGCGTGCTGAATCCATCATCGCAATTTGTCAAAAACGCCATGAACGTCCGATGAAAATCTATATTGCCCCCATTTATCGCCAAGATTTCATTGACACACCAAACCGATTGCTCTACATTCTGACCGTCAATAACGAATGTCTTATCAATTGGTCACCATTTTATTTTAAATTGGGAGATTCTCATGAAATTCATCGGACTTGACAGCAAGGAGGAAATAACCCGCCGTTTTGCCGACCACGTCAATCCGGGAAAGGTAGAAACCTTCCAGTCCTACAACATGGCGTTCGTCTTCGGCAGACGCGAGGGGCCGTATATCTGGGATGCCGCGAACGGTAAAAGGCTTATCAACTGCCACTGCAACGGCGGCGTCTTCAACCTTGGCCATGCCCACCCGCAGATCGTCGGGGAACTTCAGGAAAGCCTCAAAGAACTCGATATCGGAAACCATCATCTCATCAGCGAGCAGCGTGGCAGGCTCGCCGAAAAGCTCGCCGCGTTGATGCCCGGAGATATCGATTGTACCGTTTTCGGAGTTGGTGGCGGCGAGGCAATCGATCTCGCCATCAAGCTTGCACGCGGTACAACCGGCAGGCAAATGATCATCTCGGCAAGCGGCGGCTATCACGGGCACACAGGGTTCGCCCTCGCAACAGGTGACGAGCAGTATCGGGCGGCCTTCGGCCCCAATCTCCCGGGATTCCTTCAAATTCCCTTCGATAATGTCGATGTGCTCGAGCAGACGGTTGACGACACGACCGCCGCAGTCATCTTTGAAACAGTGCCGGCGACCCTTGGGATGCCGGTGGCCCGCCACGACTTCTTCGCTCATGCGAGGAGAATCTGCACGGAACGAGGGGCATTGCTCATTATCGACGAGGTACAGGCAGGCCTCGGCCGGACGGGCAGGCTCTGGGGGATTGAGCATTTCGGGATTGTTCCCGATATCGTCGTGATCGGCAAAGGGCTCTCCGGCGGCATCTACCCTATGAGCGCCACCTGCTACCGCAAGGAATTTGCAAGCTTCTTCCGAAACAATCCCTTCATTCACATCTCCACCTTTGGCGGTGCAGAGGTTGGATGTCCGGTCGCCATGAAGGTCTTGGATATCTCTTCACAACCGGAGTTTCTCGCCCATGTAAACGAACTTGCCGCTGTATTCAAAGATGGATTTGCCCAACTCAAGGCGCAACATCCAAAAATAATGGTCGGTTTGAGACAGCTTGGGCTCATGATGGGTGTCGAGATGGTCAATGATCTATGTGGTCCGGTGATGACGAAAACCTGCTATGACCGGGGTGTGCTGGCTATCTATGCCAATAACGACAAGAGGGTCCTCCAGTTACTCCCACCGCTGATCATCGACAGAGCGGTTGCAGAAGAAATTCTGGAATGTGTCCATGGAGCGCTGAGCGACGCGGAGGCGTTTCTGGGAATGTAAGACGGTGGGAAGGTGCTTCATACTGTAAAATCTTGAGATGGCAAGTAAAAGCAATCGAGGTGATGCCGATGAACATCGATATCCAGTTATTGAAGCGTTTCGAGGACGGCCTCGATCCCGAGCACCCGGAACGCAGTGCCATCCCAGCCAAGATTCTCGGCTACGGGGAGATCAGCACCATCTTCGAAATTGATACCGAATCCACAAAGGGCATAGCCTGCAAACGGATGGCGATCTTCAGGACCGAGCAGGAGGTCTCTGAATATGAGAATATTTACAACGGCTACAACACTCTTCTCGAAGAGGAGATCGGGATCGGTGTTCCCGACTATGGTTTCGCGTGGTTCTTTTCTGCGAAAGGAAATATCGTCGCGTTCGATATTCAGGCCAAGCTTGCGCCCGAATCGATCGCCCACCGAGCCCTCCATCTTATGGACACGGAAAATGTAAGGGCATTGTTCCTGCTCATTATCCGCGAGCTGGCGAAGGTCTGGGAATTCAACCGCCTCAATCCGGATCGTGCAATCGGTATCGACGGGCAAATATCGAACTGGTCATTGGCAGGGTTTAATCCCTCTAACCCGCAGATTAAGCCCGATTCGAGACTCCTCTATTTCGACACCTCGACCCCCTTGATGAAAGCAGGCGGCGTCGAGCAACTCGACCCGGAGCTTTTTCTCAGAAGCTCCCCGTCATTTCTCAGGTGGCTTATCCGCTGGTTCTTTCTTACGGGCGTGATGACCCGCTATTATGATGCCCGACTCGTGACGATTGATATCATCGCCAACCTCTACAAAGAGCAGAGACCGGAACTGGTGGAGCCGATGGTCGATACGGCCAATGGTTATTTTACGGGAGAAGGTTCACAGTTCGGTATCGCACCGCTCACCGTTAAGGAGATCGAATCCTACTACAAGGAAGATTCACGCATCTGGATTATTTTTCTGGCTCTTCGACGGTTCGACCGGTGGCTACACAAGCATATTCTCCACAAGCCGTATATTTATATACTGCCAGGTCCTATTCAGCGTTAGCGTATTGAAAGATTGAAACCTAGCCTGAAAAAATCCTTTCGGACATGAATGGTAAAGACCAAGCAAGAACATAAAAGTGTAGTGAATGTGACTCCAAAGCGTGATGGATTCGTTCATATCATGGTCGTAAATAACAAAAAAGGGGCAACGCTGTGTCGCGTAACCCCTTGATATTCATGG
>CAZOPH010000089.1:0-6704 GCA_964581635.1 uncultured Smithella sp. | reverse complement strand
ATTTTATCACAGATAGCCAGCGCTTCATCTTCGGACCGCGCGACGAGGTAACCGGTGGTTGCAATGCCGATGCCTTCCAGAATTTCCTTGCTTTCGTGTTCCATGAGGTAACTGCGGTTCTCCCGAACAGCCTGATGGATTATTTCCGCAAGTTCATCCTTTAAAAGTTTGCCCTGCGGGTCCGGCGTTTCCTTCCGGGCGATCCGCTTTGCTGACTTTGCCTGCCGTGCTTCTGATTGTGTCTGTCCCATAAAGCCTCCCCCTGTTTGTCCCATCTCTGTTTTGTCGTACCGAAGCGACAACGAACTTAACCCCGGCACTGGACTAGCACAGGCATTCAAAAGAAAATATCGGCAGAGGGCTTATTTATTTGTCGGAATGATGCCCGGGCGGAATGACGGATTTTATCCGACAAACAGAAAAAGACTGATTTAATTGATCAGTTTGTTGTGGACGGCGTAAAGCGTGAGCTCGGCGTTCTTTTTCATCGCCATCTTGGACATGACGCGGGTGCGATAGGTACTGATGGTTTTGATGCTCAGACAAAGTTCATCAGCGATATCTGAAACCGATTTGCCGGAAGCCAGCATCAGCATTACCTGGTGCTCGCGGTTGGAAAGCCGTTCGTGGGGAAGCTTTTGTGTGGCAATATCCATTTCGTCGGCCAGCTTTTCCGCAAGTGACGCCGTGACATACTTCCCGCCACTGGCCACCTTGCGAATGGCTCCGATAAGTTCCTGCGGCGCGCTTGCTTTGGTGAGGTAACCCGAAGCGCCGGCGCGTAGCGCCCGCACCGCGTATTGTTCTTCCGGATGCATGCTTAAGATCAATACGGCCAGTTTCGGCCGCTGAGCCTTAATATCCTCCAGAACCTCCAGACCGCTGCGTCCCGGCATGGAGATATCGAGCAAAACAACATCATATTCATATTTCAGAATCTTATCCATCGTTTCCGTGCCGTTTTGTGCTTCATCTTTGACCAGCATGTCTCGAACATCTGCCAGAATCTGTATCACACCCTGGCGCACCACGGCGTGATCATCGGCAACCAGTATACGTATCATGCTTGTTTATCTCCTTTGCTAAGTGGAATCAGAACTCTTACCGTTGTTCCGGACGGTTTGGTATTGCTGACGTGAACTGTGCCCCCCCAAAGATGGGCGCGTTCGCGCATGCCGATCATGCCGAAGGAGCGAGAATCATCCACCTGCCACTGCGTGATGCCGACTCCGTTATCCGTTACTTCCAGGCACAGTTCCTTTTCATTTTCCGTGAGGTTTACCTTGCAGAGCGTGGCTCTGGCATGTCTTGCGATATTGGTAAGCGCTTCCTGAAAAATGCGAAAGATGGTCGTGGCCAGTTCCTTGTCAGTGACACCATTTGCGCACTTGATATGAGCTAGGCAGCAGATGCCCGAGCGCTTCTGAAAGTCTGCAGCCTGCCATTCGATGGCTGCAGGCAGTCCCAGATCGTCCAGCAAACTGGGGCGCAGCTCCGTCGTAATGTTGTGCACGCTTTCGATGGTCGAATCGACCAGACTGGACATGCTTTGCGTTTTTTTTCGGATGACTTTGTTCTTGGCTGGGAGCCGGTCCAATAGCCAGGACAGGTCCATCTGCAGCGCAGTGAGCGATTGCCCCAATTCATCATGAATCTTGCGTGCGACGCGTGTGCTTTCCTCTTCGCGCACCGACTGAAGATGGACATATAGATTCCGTAATTCCTCACGCGAGCGCTCCAGTTCCTCCTGTGCTTTTTTCTCCTCCGTGATATCTTCATACGTGACCACGATGCGCTTTTCACGCAGTTTCTCGCCGATGCGGGAGGCCTTCATCCGGCAGAGAATTTCCCGTCCGTCCTTGCGCAGGCAGGGAAACTCCGTTTCATACGTCCGTTGATACTCAAGCGTGGAATAAAATATGTTGCCGATTTTATCGGCCTCCTCTTGATTGCGGTAAATCTGGCGAATGCTGTTGCCGATTAGTTCCTCTCGATGCCAGCCAAAGATGACCTTGACAGCATGATTGGCAAAATTGATGCGTCGTTCGTGCAGGCCGAGAACGGCCTGGGGGATTGCGTCGAGGATGGAGGATTCCAGCGCTTCGAGCTCCTCCAGTCTGCTGCTTGCCTCTTTGCGTTCGGTCACATCCATGGAATTGCCCAGAATAGCCCGCTTACCCCTGTAGGTAATCGACATGACGGTTTCCATGATCCATTTGATCCGTCCATCTTTGGTGACTATGCGAAACTCATAGGGTGAAAAGCGCTGTTCCTTAAGCATCATAATCGCGCTTTTAGTCGTCTTGCGCCGGTCTTCCGGCAGGATGAGCGAAGCGGGGTTCATTTTGAACAGCTTGTCCTCGGTATAGCCCGTATAATTCTGGAAGTGGGAGTTGATGAATTGAAACCGTTTATTCTGCATGATATAGCAGCCCACCTGCGAACTATTCGCCAGAATTTTGTATAGATCTTTTTCCGACACGCCTTTGAGCTGCTTGTGGTGACTGTTGGATAATGGTGTTTGTATAGAATTAACCAGCTTGATCAAATCTTTTTTTGAATTTTTCTCCGAGTTCATCGGTTGCCCCGCCACGTCGTTTATCTTTACGCAGACAAATTATATAATCATAATTGGCCGGAAAAATAAATACATTTAACGGGAAGACGATGTCCTTCTGGTTAAAATGGATATGCATTAGGCCAATCGAAATAATTGAGAGAAAGTATAGCAAGAAGAAAGCCGGGAGGTAATAAAATATTATTTTTTCGGGTCGGGTGAGCCCGTTGACTATAATCTTTCCTTATGGTACCGACGTGACCATTATTTAATTATTTGAAAAACAGGGACCAAAGAAAAAATGAAAATGAAATGTGCAGATAGACTGATCAAACAATTGAAAGCGGAAGGGCGTTTGTCCATGACGGAGGTAGAATCCAAAAAACTGCTCGGTAATTACGGTGTGCCGGTTGTGAAAGACAAGCTTGTTGGAAATTTGCATGAGGCTGTTTTACAAGCGAAAAAAATCGGGTTTCCGGTTGTTATCAAGGGACATGGTGCGAAACTTACGCACAAAACCGAACGCGGACTGGTAAAGACGAATTTGAAATCAGTCAGAGAAATCCGCGAGGCTTTTTGCACCATCAAAGAATCAGCAGGCAATGATTGGGAAGGATGCCTCATCGCGCCTTTTATTCAAGGCAGCCGGGAATTCGTTGCCGGATTGTTTCGGGATGCCCAGTTCGGCCCGGTTGTCATGTTTGGACTTGGCGGTATCTTCACCGAAGTCCTGGCCGATACGACTTTCCGAATCGCTCCTTTTGATGAAAAAGACGCCCGACGGATGATTGAAGAAATTTCATCTCAGAAGCTCCTGGGAAATTTCCGCGGTGAAGCGCCTGCTAATCTTGATCAGTTGACGGATGTTTTGCTGGGTCTGGCAAAGCTCGGTCTCGAACAGCCCGATATTCAAGAAGTGGACATTAACCCGCTCATCGTTACCTCGAAGGGTAAAGTTGTGGCCGTGGACGCGCTGATTGTACTTGATGACGGCAAAACCGTGACCGTCGGCGGAAACTTAAGCGAAGGAGGGCTCAGAAAACGATCAATGGAAATTCGTGCCGCTCTCGACGTTATGACCCATGCCAAATCCGTTGCTGTGGTCGGCGCCACCCGTCCGGATGTGAGTGGATTTGCCGGGATGTTCGGCTGTATGAGAAATTTCGGCTACCGGGGAAGGCTCTACCCTATCAACCCGAAACTTGACGACATCGATGGAATCAAGGCGTATCCCAACTTGGCATCGCTGCCGGAGACGGTGGATCTGGTTATCATTTCCATTCCTGCGCCTTTGGTTGCGGGCGTTTTGAAGGAATGCATCACCACCGGGAACAAGAATATCCATATTTTCAGTTCCGGTTTTAAGGAAACAGGTGAAGAAGAAGGCCTTAGACTGCAGCAGGAAATTGAAACGATTGCCCGCCAAGGCGGACTGCGCGTAATCGGGCCGAATTGTATGGGATTCTATGTCCCGAAAAATCGGATGTTGACCTGGGAAGCTGCTTCTACGGAAAGCGGGCCTGTTTCCATGATCAGTCAGAGTGGTGGCAATGCCCAGGATTTTTCAAATTATCTTACAGATCATTACAACATTTCTTTCAGCAAGGTCATAAGTTACGGCAACGCGCTGACACTGGACAGCACCGATTTTCTGGATTATCTGGCCCATGACGAAGAAACCACAATCGTTACCATGTATCTTGAGGGTGTAAAGAACGGTCGGCTTCTGCTCGACTGCGTGAAGAAAATCAATCGCCGGAAGCCCGTAATCATCTATAAAAGCGGCTTGACGGAATCGGGAGCCAGGGCCGTATCCTCGCATACAGGCTCTCTGGCTGGCGGTGAAAAGATATGGAAGGCCTTTTTCCGGCAAACAGGAGCGGTTTCGGTAGAATCCTTGGAAGAAATGGCTGATGTCACGCAGGCGTTTCATCGTCTGGGGAAAGTTCACGGGAAGAAGACGGCGGTGATCGGATTCGGCGGAGGTAATGGTGTGTCGATTGCGGACATTTGTGCACGAGCAAATCTGGAGCTTCCGGTTCTTTCAGAACAGCTAATCCGGAAATTGAGAAAACTGATCCCGCCAGCCGGTTCCATGATCCGTAATCCGATTGACGCCGCTATCGCATTTGTCCATTTACCCTTGATGGGTGAAGTGCTGGACCTTGTTGCGCAAAGCGGTGAAATTGCTAGTTTCATCATTTCCATACCCTTTGACTGGTTGTTCAACAAGAAACCGGGGGGTGCTTATATTGAAACGATTGCCTCTTATCTGGCGACGGAAGGACAAAAGCACGCCCATGGAAAACCTATGCTGGTTGCCTGGCGTCAGTATCAGCCTTCAGCAGAAATCCGGAGATGGATTCCCGTCTTCGAGAACATTCTGATGTCGGCCGGCATTCCGGTTTACGAAGGACTACCCAAGGCCGTCTGGGCACTGGCCAGAATAGAAAAATACTATGAATATCAAAGTGATAGCCAATAAAATTGTCTTGCTTTCGCTGTTTTGTATCTAAGCCTGAAAAAGAACCGTTATTTCGTCTCATTTTTCATTATTTTAATTGACTTTCGGTCACGTTTGGAATTATAATGTAATTAATTGATGGGGTGTTAGTCAATAAGCCGCAAGCAGGATGTTTCAGAATTGCTTTGTGCCCTGTAATGATCATGAAAACCTCTGCAGTGTGTTTTAGCCGGAGCGAGCGCTTATTCCAATCAGCAGCAAACCGGATGTCCCTAAAAGGAATAATGGATGAAATGGACGTTTGTTAACGTTTAAAAAATATTAAACTATTTTAAGAAGGGAGTCAGTTATGGGCAATTTATTAGTAAACACACGCGATCAGCAGTTTCTTCTTTTTGAGCAGTTCGGAATTGAAAAAGTTTTTGATTCAGAGGCCTATGGAGGGTATTCCAAGGATGACGTATTGATGATCTTGAGCGAAGCCGAAAAGATGGCCGTCAATGACATCTTTCCGACTTTAAAAGAAGGAGATGAAGAAGGTTGCCATATTAAAGACGGTAAAGTCAGCGTACCCAAGTGTTTCCGTGAACCGTTTAAAAAATATAGCGAAGCCGGTTGGATTAACCCCATGGATTCTCCCGATGTCGGCGGCCAGGGCTTACCTCATACCGCAGGTTATGCGGTTTCAGAATTATTCTGCGCAGCCAACTATGCTTTCATGATGTATCCCGGTCTGACCCACGGTGCTGCCAATCTGATTAATGTTTATGGCAATGAAGAACAGAAGAAAAAATACATGGCAAAATGTTTTTCCGGTGAATGGACCGGCACGATGTGCCTGACCGAACCGGGTGCAGGCAGCGACGTCGGCGCTCTGAAGACGACGGCTAAACGTCTTCCTGATGGGAAGTTCCTGATCACCGGAACCAAATGTTTTATCTCGGCGGGCGACCACGATTTGACCCCGAACATTATTCACCCCGTTCTGGCGCGCATTGAAGGCGATCCGGCCGGAACCAAGGGCATCTCGATTTTCATTGTTCCGAAAATACGCGTCAATGACGACGGCTCTCTGGGTGAGCCCAACGATGTAAATTGCGGCGGCATCGAACATAAGATGGGCATCAAAGCCTCTGCAACCGCCACACTGAATTTCGGCGAAGACGGAAAATGTATCGGCGAATTGCTCGGTGAAGAGCGCTCCGGTATTAAGATTATGTTCCAGATGATGAATGAAGCGCGTCTCGGCGTTGGTATGCAGGGTGTCGCTATCGGATCGGCCGCTTTTCAGCATGCCGTGTCTTACGCCAAAGAACGCATTCAGGGAACGCCGGTTTGGGAGATGAAAAATCCGGCTGCCAAAGCGGTGACCATCATCAATCATCCCGATGTCCGCAAAAAACTCATGTGGATGAAGTCCCATGTTGAAGGTATCCGCGCCTTAGCGTATTTCGGTGCTTATTGCATGGACATGAGCAAAATCTCCAAGACAGAAGCGGAAAAGGCCAACTGGGAAGGCTACCTCGAACTTTTGACCCCGATTATCAAATCTTACTCGACCGATAAAGGCCTGCTGATCTGCTCGCTGGCCATGGATGTTTACGGCGGATACGGATATTGTTCGGAATACCCCGTGGAACAGTTCCTGCGCGATGAAAAAATCGCCTGCATTTATGAAGGCAC
>CAZOPH010000088.1:2886-6735 GCA_964581635.1 uncultured Smithella sp. | reverse complement strand
GTCGGCGACACCGTCGGCGACCCCTTCAAAGATACCTCTTCCGTTTCTTTGAACCCGGTTATTAAGTTCACGACCCTGTTTGGTCTTCTGGCAACAGAAATCGCGGTGACCATGACGAACCAGAACCTGAAATACGCTCTGGCCGCTATCTTCTTTGCGATCGCTCTGATTTTCGTGTATCGTTCCTTCTACGGTATGAGAATCTCGGACGAGAAACTGGGCTAATAGAAAGTAGTTTTGAAGCTTAACCTCAAAAGGCGCTCCCGAAATGGAGCGCCTTTTTTATGTTATGTCCGGAGTGGCTCATCCGCTACGCTGTGTAAGTTCGCTACTTAAGAGGTGAAAAGAGGAGTTAGTCGAACGGCAAGGGTATCGTGTTACCGGCGAATCTGGAGTAAATAGATGGCAAAGTGCCCGCTGGTTATTCTTTTCTGATCTTCTTCATGTGATCAATACGTTTCTGAATCAGAGCGTTCGTGCCGATATCTTCACGGTAGGCCACGGGGCCGTGGACGGCTTTCACACCTTCCTCGGCGATCTTGCGTGCGGCATCCAGCGTGTCGGCAATACCGACAATGCCTATGGCACGCGACGAGCTTAAATATAATCCATCTTCTTTTTTATCTACAGAGGAGTAGTAAAGTCTGGCCTTTCTCATATCGCCTACTTCAATCTTGGCGCGCGACGAAGCCGCATCGGAATGATCGGCGGGAAGACCATACCCCTTTGGCACAACGTATTTGCAGACGGTTGCCTTGCGTGCAAATTCGATTTTTAATTGATCCAGTGTCCCCGCGATGATGTGACGGCATATTGAAACAAAATCGGTTTTTAAAAGCGGCAGGATATTCATGGCCTCGGGATCGCCGAAACGCGCGTTATATTCCAAAAGCTTCACCCCGTTCTTGGTGGCGATAAAGCCGCCATACATGACGCCTTTGTAAGGACTACCCGTTTCTTTTAAAAGCGCCGCCGCGACCTGACGGGTGATTTCCAAACCTTCCTCAATATCCTGTGGTTTTAAAAAAGGCAGACTGTGATCAGATAGGGAGTAAGAGCCCATGCCGCCGGTATTGGGCCCGCGGTCTCCATCAAAGCGTCTTTTGTGATCCTGTACTAGCGGGGTGCCGACAACGTTTTTCCCGTCGCACAGACATTGCAGTGAAAACTCTTCGCCGTCGAATTTTTCTTCAACGATCAGGGATGAGCTTTCCTTCAAAATCTGTTGGCATAATTGCAGCGCTTCATCTTTTGTGTTGAAATGATCGCCCTGGACCAGCACGCCTTTGCCGCCGGTAAGACCGTCCGGTTTAATGACAATGCCTTCTAAGGAATTCAAAAAAGTTTCCATGCCAGCCATTGCCGTAAATACTTTAAACTGCGGATTGCCGGGAATATTATATTTGCTGACCAAATTGCGAGTAAACGACTTGGATGTCTCTAGTCGCGCCAGGCTTTTGTTGGGGCCGACGGCCGGAATACCGTATTTTGCCAGAGCATCGACGACGCCGTTGTTTAGAGGGTCTTCCGGACCGATCACAGCAAGTTCTATTTTGTTTTCCGTTGCAAAGTCGGTAATGGCTACCAGGTCTGAATAGCTGCCGATCCGGATTTTCTCCGAAAGTGAAGCAATCCCCGGGTTATTGGCTTTCATAAACGAAAACAGACGCGGATTCTGATGGGATCGAGAAATGGCTTCAGCCATTGCATGTTCGCGCGCACCGTTTCCGACGAGCATTATGCTGGGCATTTGAAAATCTCCTGAAGCGCTCTTGTTTAATGATAGTAAGCTTATTTAAAAACTTCCTTGAGCAGAGAGGTGACTCTCGCCTTCGGATTTGTTCGAATGTCTGCCTCTTCCTTGGCCAGCATGTAAAACAGTCCGTCCAGGGCCTTCCCGGAAACATACTGGTTGACATCGAGATTGATCGCTTTGCCGATTAAAGGCAGGTTCTGCACTTTGCCGGTGATCGCGTCGTATTGCTGTGTTACCTTATACTCGCCCATGGTTTTGCGAACCTCGGGTTCAAAAAGCGTAAGCAGCTTGCTGTAGGTTTTACCCTTAAGATAATCTGTTGCGGCGTTGTTGCCGCCCCGCAAAATCTTATTGGCATCGTCAAAGGACATTTCCGAGATGGCGTTGGCGAAAATATCCGCGGCCAGAGGCGCTGCTTTTTCCGCGGCCCGGTTCATGCTCAGCGTGAATTCGTCCAGCTGCGGCCCAAAGCCGACACCACGTAGAACTTTTTCCGCTTTCTGGATTTCCGCGGGCAACAGGATCTTGACGGCCTGATTGGCAAAGTAGCCGTTGTTTTTGCCCAGATAATTAATGGAATTCTTGACACCGACATTCAGCGCTTCTTTGAGCCCCAGGTCGATCTTGCTGTCACTGGTCTTTGTTGAATTCACGGTATTAAGCGTATCTTTCAGCACATCGAGGAAAGCGGCCTGGCTGTATTGACAAAACAAAAAAATGATGAAGATGCCCAATATTATCCTTCTTCTCATGATGCGAACCTCCTCGCGATTGACTCGATAAGCATTACATAAATTTAATGGTCTGTTGATTTTAAATTACATTTTTTCTTTTAAAGTATAGGAAGGAAACTTTCCGATGTCAACGGAATAATCATGACGCGATGGGTTTCGCGGTTAGAGATAATCTGGAAAGTGCTGTATCTTTTTTTTATCTATTCTGATAAATTAAAAGATATGAACAAATGTAGTGAGGTTTAATAGATTGGTCCCGAGTTCTGATATTATCATTCTGCTGATTCTTTTCTTGTTTTCCGGTTTTTTTTCATCGGCGGAGGCGGCTCTGCTTTCGCTTTCGGATTTACATCTGCATAAGATGAAGTCGGATGATTATCCTTTTTTGAATTCCGTGGTAAAGTTACTTAAGAATCCAAGACGTCTGCTCATTACGGTTGTCACCAGTAATGAGGCTGTCAACATCAGTATCTCCATTCTTGCGGCTTCTCTGTTTATCAGTTTATTCGGCGTTAACGGCCAGTGGATTTCAATCATCGTGACATCGATTATCCTTTTTCTGGCCGGTGAAGCCATCCCCAAAACATTTGGCGTCACGTATCCCATGCAGATTTCATCGGCTGTATCGCCGCTGTTGCTGCTGATTTCGCGGCTGGAGTTCCCGATCGTTGCCGCACTGGAAAAAACACCCGATTTGATTTTGAAACGGCTGGACAAGAGCAAGACCCGGGATACGGATGTTTTGATGGAGGACGAATTCAAACACTTGATTGATGCCGGAAATCGGGAAGGGGTTGTGGATGAATCGCAAAAAGAACTCATCAAAACTATTTTTGAATCGGGCGACAGGTCTGTAACCGATATCATGATTCCCCGTGTGGATATGTTTTGTCTTTCTTTTGATATGCCGGCTGAGGATATTGTCCAGAAGGTTGTTTCCGGCCGGTACGAGCGAGTGCCCATTTATCGGGAAGACCGCGACAATATCATCGGCATCCTTTTTGCCCGCGATTTACTCCATGACGCTTTACGGGCACAGGCAACAGTCCCTATCGAAAAGCTGCTGGCCAAACCCTATTTTGTTCCTGAGGGTAAAACCATTAACGGCCTACTTCATGATTTTCAGGAAAAATCGATCCAGATAGCTATTGTAGTAGATGAATATGGGGGCGTTTCCGGTTTGGTGACACTGGAGGATATTCTGGAACATTTATTTGAAGATGCCTACGGTGATGATGAACCGACCAACTGCGGGTGTGATGTTCTGGATGAGAATACGATGATTGTTCCAGGCAAGATGGCGATGGAACAGTTAAATGATCTGCTGCAAGACTCTTTGCCGCAGGATGAGTTTGATAC
>CAZOPH010000088.1:0-2786 GCA_964581635.1 uncultured Smithella sp. | reverse complement strand
CTTTGTTTTGCATTTATTCGGGAAGATGCCCGAGCGTGGCGAAATCATCCATTTTGAAAACTATTCTTTCCGCATCGAGAGCATCGGTAGAACAAGAATCCTGAAGGTTCGAATCGAAAAAGAAAAACAGGCCGAGCCGGAGACGGAGGCGGAAAGATGAGCCTCTATCTGATTATTGCCGTCATCCTGATTTGCCTGATTCTGGAGGCTCTTTATTCCGGAGGAGAGGTTGCTTTGTTTTCCGCCGACATTAACAAAATAAAATATTACGCACGCAAAGGGTCGTCCGCAGCCATGCAGGCTGTCCAATTAAAAGAACATCCCGAATGGTTTATCTCCACCGCGCTCATCGGCACGAATCTGGCGATTATCATCGCTTCCACACTGGCCACAGGTCTTTTGATTAATTATTTTGGTACAGAGCGCGGCGAGCAAATCGCCTTTCTGATTATGCTGCCGACCTTGTTTGTTATTATTATTGTCCGCAGTATTTTCCAGCACTACGCGGAATTCATGGCAATCAAGGTTGCCCATTTTATCCGCCTGTCATCACTTGTCTTTTACCCGCTGGCCTATATTGTTGCGGCTGTATCCAGAGGTGCTGTCAATATTTCGTTTGATCAAAAAGTGAAGCAGACCTCCTACATTACCAAAGAAGGTTTAAAATACATTTTAGGCGAAAAAACACAGGGCAGTGACATCTTAACAACAGAAAAAGAGATGGTCGGCCGCGTATTTGATTTTTCCGAACTCACGGCGGAAAAGATCATGGTGCCTATCTCCGCTCTCACAGCCTTACCGCAAACGATGAAGATTGATGAAGCAGCCCGTATTGTCGCGGCGAAAAAATATATGCGCGTTCCTGTCTATTCGGATACCGTTTACAATATTGTCGGAATCTTGCATTATTTTGATCTTCTGGACATATTGTTGAAACAACAGCAAATGCCAACGGAAGCGTTGGGTGTGGCCACGGTGGAGGGATGCATGAGGACGGATGTTTTTTATGTTCCGGAAACGAAAAAAGCGGGCCCGCTTTTGATGGATATGCAAAGAAAACGTGAACACATGGCGGTGGTTGTTGATGAGTACGGCGGAGCGGTCGGCATTGTGACAATGGAGGATATCGGAGAGGAAATTGTCGGAAGCATTGATGAGGAATATAACAAAGGCGAGAAACTTTACAAAAAAATAGCCCTCGGCCGGTATTTGATCAACGGCCGGATGAAAATCAACGATCTGAGCCAAATTTTGCCAAGAAAACTGCCTGAAGGAGACTATGAAACCCTGGGCGGTTTTCTGATACAGCAGGCGGGAAGAATCCCCCTGCGTCGTGAACGGCTTGAATTCGACGGCATGATCTTCATCGTGGAAAATGCTGACCAGAAATCCATCCAAGAAGTTCTGGTCATTTTCCCATCGCAACTGGAAAGGACGCGGACACAAACGTATGAGGTGAAAACGATTGGTAAAAAATAATGTATTCTGTGCACTTATTTTAGCGGCGGGGAAGGGCACCCGTATGAAATCAGATATGGCCAAAGTGCTTCATGTCCTGGAAGGCAAACCGCTCTTATATTATTCATTAAAGGCGGCGCGCGGCGCTGGAGCACAAAAAATTATTGTGATTGTCGGCCATCAATCGGATAAGGTAAGGACGTTGTTTCCCGATCCGGATTTGATTTTTGTGGAACAGATGCCGCAACTCGGCACCGGGCATGCCGTCATGCAGGCCAGAGAAGTTCTTTGTAACTACAAAGGCTTGACGGTTATACTCTGCGGTGATGTGCCTCTTCTCAAATCGGAGACGATTCGGCTGCTGATTCATGATCATCAAGATGCACAAGCCTGTGTGACCGTGCTGACCACCGAACCGCCCGGCCCCCATGCATACGGACGCATTGTGAAGAATCATCAAGGCGAAATCCTGAAAATTGTTGAACATCGGGATGCAACCGAGGCGGAAAGAAACATTATGGAAATCAATACAGGGATTTATTGCGTCGATACGCCTTTTTTATTTTCAGCGCTGGCCCAGGTTAAAAACGATAATCAGCAGCAAGAATATTATCTGACCGATATCGTGGAGATCGCCCGCCGGGATGGTCGAAAGGTCCATGCATTTTTAACGGCGGACTATGTTGAAGTGATGGGCATCAATACTTTCGAAGAATTGCAGAAAGCGGGTGAACAACTTCGGAAGTCAACGTCCGGTCAGGTTTGACCTGTGTCCGGTATCATTAATCTCCTTCAGGGTAAAGTGCTGCTTGCACCACTGGCGGGTATTACGAATCTGCCGTTTCGGCTGATAGCCCGAGAATTTGGCTGTGGCCTCTGTTTTACCGAAATGATCAGCGCCAATGGCCTGATTCGCGAATCAGCAAAAACAAATGAATATTTAAAAACTTGTTCTGAAGATAAGCCACTGGGCGTTCAACTGTTTGGGGCCGATGCGCATATTATGGCACAAGCGGCCGCTATTGCAGCAGAGCAGCATCCCGATTTGATCGATATTAATATGGGCTGCCCGGTCAGAAAAGTTGTTAAGACCGGTTCCGGCGCCATGCTGATGAAAAATCCCATCCTTGCCGGCCGTATTATTGCAGCCGTGATCAAGGCGGTAAATGTGCCTGTAACGGTCAAGATTCGTTCCGGGTGGAGCCGCAACTCTCTCAATGCCGTTGAAATAGCTAAAATTGCAGAGGATGCTGGAGCGGACGCGATCATTATCCATGGTCGGACGGCCGATCAAGGGTTTTCCGGTCATGCCGATTGGGGTGTCATTG
>CAZOPH010000087.1:0-6744 GCA_964581635.1 uncultured Smithella sp. | reverse complement strand
CCGAAATCCGTGGTTTTGGGAGGAGCAAGATATTTTTGCGATATGTCTTTGGCCGCTTTTTTAATACTATTTTCCAATTGCCTGACGGCATCTTCCGCGGCGGACGCATCGGATCTTTCCTGCGCTTCCATCAACCGGGAGTAATCTTCCACCGGAAATTTCGCATCTACCGGAATCAACACAAAATCGGAAGGGGAATCGCCCTGGCCGGGTAGTTTGATGGCGAATTCGACAAAATCACCGCTCTGCTCGTTTATCTTGACATTCCTTAAGTATTGCTCCGGAGACAATATCTCTTCGAGGAGCACGCCGAGCTGGACTTCTCCCCAGGTACCACGAGATTTGACGTTGGTGAGCACTTTTTTCAAATCTCCAACTCCCGCAGCCAGCGTTCGCATATCGCCCAAGCCCTGATGGACCTGCTCAAGCCGCTCCGAAACCTGCTTGAATGAATCTCCCAGGCGTTTCTCCAGTGTACTTTGCAATTTTTCATCGACGGTTTCACGCATGCGGTCGAGCTGGCGGGTGTTGTCTTCCTGTATCTGCTTGAGCTTCTCGTCGATGACCAGACGGACATCCTCCATCTTTTTTTCATTGCTCATGGTGAGCAGGGAAAGCTGTCGGGCAAAGATTCCCATTTGATCATTTTGTATTTTGGCAATGTCGGCCATGCGGGTCTGGACGGAATCGCCAAACGATTTCAGTGTTTCCACAAGTTCGACTCTTTCCTGCTGAGCGTGGAGCTGAGTTTCCGTGCGAGACCGGGCAATCTCATCTCGCATGGAACGATCTGTTCTTTCCTGTGCATCCTGCAATGCGTTCAGTTTACCAGCAAGTGGCGTCAGGTCAACAGCACTTCGCTTCAACAGCCAGAATTGCAACACGGCGATAATCAGCAGAAAAAGCAGAATAAGGTATAAAAATATTTCCATTTAATCCTTCAATCCCTAAGGGCACGGGGAACCTGAAGGCTACCCGTCATGTCCCTATGCTTCAGTCTTTTCTAGAACGCCCTCTGAAAATCACGATCCCGCATAATGGTCGTAAAGGCGAGATCCACTAATTGATAACTACGTTTTTCAAGCTCAGCTGGATTATCCGTTGCCGCCGCAGCCATCGTTACAGTGTATTCCTTGTCTAATTTTGTTGCGCCATCTCTGAAAACAAGAACCTTAAACTTGAATTCCTGATCGGTCATAGACAACATCATAAATTGAAATTCGGGAACGCCCTTCGGGGCCTTATAGCCACCGGGACCAGGACCACCCCACCAGTAACCATAACGATAACCGTAACGGTTACGATAGTCGTCATCATAAATGTAATCCACGAGATTGACTCCAATATGCTTAAATGCTTTCGTGAAGCTATTCAAGTATAAATTATCCAAACTTACATTTCCCTCATAGTTCAATTTTTTATCCGGGCTGAAATAATTATAGGTTTTGGTATTTTGAGCTTGATTGGCGAAGCTTGAAAGAACCAGTTTTTTGCCTTTGTAACGGCTGTAATCCCCGGCACGAAAAGACGGAGCATACTTTTCCTGCGTTATCGTTATTTTAGTACCGGAAGCACATCCGGTCAAAAACAGGCCGATGATACAAAAGACAATGATGCCGATCCACTTCATGTGATTTTTCACGATCGAATGCCTCCTCTGATAATTGTAAGATTAAAATCATTTAGAAACGCTTGTGGAATATAGCGGTCTGCAGTTTAAAGTGTCAAGTGAAATAAAGGAGCTAGAATTGTCTCATCTTTCTTCAGTAACATCGGTTTATGAGTCAACGTACTTCTTGTATCCCCCCTCGGTAACATTTTATTTGAGGCAATTCGGATTCCCAAGATTCCCTTGACACACAAGAACGCACTTCCTATAATTCAGCCCTCCAGAACTCATTTAGACCTTCCACCTGCACTGATTCATGAAAGGAGCGCTTTATGAAAACCTTGTCCGCAATCCCTATCTATCTGGCACTTCTGGGAATGCTTGCCGGCTGTGGCGGTAAATATTCTGGAATCGGCGGTGTTGCCGGTGACGCAACGCTTGCCACGCTGAAAGCTAATGAGCGTTTCTATCAAGCGCTGAACCTCTATGATCCGAAAGATTTTGAAGATGCTCAACGTGGTCTTATCGCCAGGCCCAGCGGAAAGATTACCAGTTCGGAGGGAGCGGTGCTCATCGATTTCGACGCATTTTCGTTTGTCAAAGGCAAGGCACCCACGACGATCAACCCAAGCCTCTGGAGGCACAGTATCCTCAATGCCCAAATCGGCCTGTTCCAGGTAACTGAAGGCATCTATCAACTGCGTGGCTTTGATATAGCGAACATGACTCTGATCGAGGGCGACACCGGGTGGATCGTTGTCGATCCATTGACCTGCCGCGAAAGTGCGGCGGCGGCGATCACCTTCGCCCGAAAGTATTTGGGGAACAAGCCAGTATCTGCAATCATTTTCACGCACAGCCATATTGATCATTTCGGCGGTGTTTTCGGAGTGACGTCGTCTCAGGAAGCGGTCGAGCGGAAAATTCCCGTAATCGCGCCGGATGGCTTCATGAAGGAAGCAACCAGCGAAAACATCCTACTTGGTCCTGCCATGGGACGACGGTCAGGCTATCAGTTCGGCAGGCACCTTGAACGTTCTCCCAGGGGTCTGGTTGATACCGGCTTGGGCAAGGCACTCGCGGACGGCCACTATGGTATCCTACCGCCCAGCCTCATCATCACGCAGCCCACACAGGAGGTGGTCCTTGATGGCGTTCGCTTCGTCTTCTATAACGTGCCGGGGGCGGAGGCTCCTGCCGAACTTACCTTTCTGATTCCTGATAAAAAGGCCTATTGTGGCGCTGAAATTCTCACCCAGACCATGCACAACCTCCTGCCGGTACGCGGTGCTAAGGCGCGTGATGCCCTGCGTTGGGCGGACTATTTGGATCAGGCACTGGAGCAGACCGCCGGCGCCGAAGTGTGCTTTAACACGCACAACCAGCCGATCTGGGGCCGGGCGCGCATCGCCGAGTTCATCACCAAGCACCGCGATGTCTATAAATACACGCACGACCAGACAGTTCGCCTCATCAACGCCGGCTACACCGCACGTGAAATCGCCGACACGATAAAATTGCCCGCCTCACTGGAAACCTACCTCGGAAGCCGCGGCTACTATGGCGATCTGCGCCACAACGTCAAGGCAGTCTATCAGTTCTATATGGGCTTCTATGATGGCAATCCTGCGAATCTGAACCCACTGCCGCCTCAGGAGTCGGCCAAGCGATACCTCAACCTTGTCGGCGGCGCCGAGAAGGCCATCGCAGCGGCACAGGACGCGTTCGACAAGGGAGACTACCGCTGGAGTGCCGAGTTGTTGAACCACATCGTTTTTGCGCAGCCCGATAACAAGCAAGCCATCGACTTGCTGGCGCGCACTTACGAACAGATGAGCTATATGGCCGAAGCCACCACCTGGCGCAATAGTTATCTGACAGCAGCCTTTGAATTACGCAATGGTCCGCCGAAGAAGGGCATCGACAAGAGCTACGTGATCGACATGCTCATGCAGACGCCGATAGAGCATTTTCTTGACGCCATGGCGGCAGGTCTCAACGGCCCTGCTGCAGAGGACAAGGATCTCAGGATCAACTTGGTAATCTCTGACACCAAGGAATCCCACGTGCTCTGGATAGAAAATGCAGTGCTGCATCACAAGAAGACAGCCCCAGCGGCCGATGCCAATGCAACCCTGACAATGACCAAGGATCTCTTTATCAAGATGGTCGCCGGCACCGCCGGCGTGAAGGACATGCTGATGAACGATGATCTGAAAGTCACCGGAAGTAAGATCGATCTTGCCCGCTTTTTGATGCTGATCGATAAAGCACCCGGTACGTTTGCCATCGTGACGCCATAGGATTACTGGCTGCCGAGAACCAAAGAAAAATAAGTTTTCTGGATTGAGGAAGGGCAGGACTAATGGGTATATGCATCTGTTTAACCATCACACCCAAAGAAAAGGAATTAGAGAAATAATGCTATAAAAAAATTCATTGTCGTCATTGATGGCGCTATTGTGACAGGGCAGAACCAGAATGCAAGCGCTGAAACCGCCCAGAAAATGATGGATCTGTTGAATAAAAAGAAGACAGGTCCTACGATTGGGAGATAATGATGCAAAACGCAAACTCAAGTAAAAAATCTACGGGGCGTTTACTGAAAGCCGCTATTTGGGGAGTTTCTATAATTGTCATCGTCGTGCTAACAGCGGCTTTTTTCCAGAAGCACATATTCCAATTCGTGGCAACGAAGACAATCCAGCAGCGGCTTCTTAGTCAAACACATAAGAAAGACGACGGGCTTTATGTGGGACTGGCCGGCACAGGGGCACCCTTTCCCGATATAAATCGCGTCGGTCCTTGTATAGTAGTGGAGGCCGGCAATCACCTGTTCATTATAGATGCCGGGCCGGGGTCTGCCCGAAATATTGGACTGATGGGCTTTGACATAGGCAAGGTGGATGCGATTTTACTTACGCACTTTCATTCCGATCATATCGCTGCCCTGGGAGAGATGATGCTTCAGCGCTGGGCAGGTGGTTCCAATGCAAAGCCAGTGGATGTTATCGGCCCGAAGGGAGTTGAAACCGTAGTTGCAGGATTTAATCATGCCTACAGCCTCGATGCGGGATACCGCGTGGCATTTCATGGAGCAGCAACCGTTCCAACATCAGGCACAGGAGGCAGGGCCCGACCCTATGATTTATCGTCTGAAGAAGACGCGTCAATGATTGTTGTCAATAAGGAAGGGGTCAAGATCACTGCGTTCAAAGTGAATCATTTCCCGGCATATCCAGCTGTTGGTTACCATGTTGACTACAAAGGAAGATCATTGGTTGTCAGCGGGGACACTGTGCCCTGCCGATCATTGAAAAAACAGTCACAGGGAGTTGATGTGCTGTTTCACGAAGCGCAGCAGCCTGCCATGATCAAGATGGTACACGACCAAGCGGGATTATCATCCAGTCCATCCCTGGCTAAAATAACAGCGGATATTCCCAGTTATCACACATCGCCCGAAGATGCCGCCAAAATAGCCAACGAGGCCGGTGTAAAGCATCTGGTGCTTTATCACATTCTACCCCCTTTGCCGCCGGTGCTTAAAAATATGTTCCTTGGCGATTCAGAAAAATACTACAACGGACCCATCACGGTGGCAATGGATGGACTGCTCATCAGTCTGCCGGCCAACAGTGCTAAAATAAGCATGAAGCAAATCTTAAAATAAAAACATTCAAGACACAAAGTTCATTTTTTTATCTACCCGATGATTGTTGGATAGTAATTATTCAACTGGGCCGTAAAGCTGGGTATATTTTACCCATATATTCAGATTAAATTCCGAATGAAATTTTCGCATCGAAAGAAACAAGCATGTTATTACAGCATGTTATTGTTGATGTTTCCAATTGGCACACGCCTTGCTAAATAATCTTTTGACTGAAGCTATGATAACGTCGATAGAAAATTGATTATGAAAAAGTTAACACTAATTTTGATGGCACTTAAAAACGATTTACTACTGAGTAGTAATGGCATTTGCTTTTAAACCTAGAGCATGTTTGTGACTGAATGGAGGAGCAAAAAATGTGGATAAAAAATCTTAAGATTATACCCATTGTTTCCATTGTCCTTTTGATCATCGTGCCCTTATTCTTCAGGCCAAGCTCTGTTGAAGGAGCATCGGTTGTATGGACTGACAAGGACATCTATAATCAGGGTGAAATAATCAGGGTAAATTTTACAAATGCGCCAGGTAACTACAATGACTGGATATGTATAGTGCCGGTAGGCTCTCCGGATACTGATGGCGGGGACTGGAAATACATACCCAGTGGAGTGCGTCAGGGGGTCTTAATCTTTGACCTTCCCTCACCAGGACAATACGAGGTGAGGGCTTATTACAACTATTACCGTAACGGATACGTGGTAACCGACCGTTATGCTTTTTTAGTAGTGAATGATTTTGTCGAAGCCACCCCCCCTCCACCACTTCCGTTTGATGCACCTCCGGATGTGATCGTGATGCCTGATACAAACGATGTTTACGTTGTGCCTGGCATAGAAGTAGATTTGTTCTTCTGGGGTGGTTGGTGGTGGCGTCCATGGGGAGGTCATTGGTATCGCTCCATGTATTATAACCACGGTTGGGGGTATTATAACGCTATCCCTAGTTTCTATTATGATGTGGATCCTGGCTGGAGAGGATATTACAGAGACCGTAACTGGCATGGGCACAGATGGGACTATGAACGTATTCCTCACCAGCGACTTCAGCAGAACTGGAGGAACTGGCAAAATGATCGTCATTGGGAAAGGCAAAGAACCTGGGGCATTCAGAACTATCAGCCTCGGCCACAACAACAGAGGCAGGAACTAAGACAACAAAGGCAAAAGCAATATCAACAGAGACAACCTCAGGCGCAACAGCCGCAAAGGCCTCAGCTTGATCAACAACAGAGACGATTTTGGGGTCAGCAGCCACAAAGCCAGCCTCAAGTGCAACAACAGAGAAAACCTTGGGGTCAACAGCCGCAGAGCAGGTCTCAAGTGCAGCAGCAGAGACCGGAATTCCAACAGAGGCAGAGACAACCTCAGGTGCAACAACAGAGACAGTCTCAGGGTCAGCAGCCACAAAAGCAACGCCAAGGTCGGCAGCAAAGGCAACCTCAGGACCAACAACAAAGGTA
>CAZOPH010000086.1:3476-6997 GCA_964581635.1 uncultured Smithella sp. | reverse complement strand
ATCGTCGTATCCTGGTAAATCTCCGTCAGCACACCGCCCAGTCCGAACACCACACATGGCGCAAATCCGGCAAAGCGCGCCATCCCGGCCAGGAACTCACGGTTGCCGCTGACCATTTCCTGCACCAGCACCGCCGCATGCCGGCCTGCCGCCTTCTGAATGCTGTCGAATGCTTTTTTAACCTGTGCTGCATCTTCAATATTCAACGCAATCAATCCCTTTCCGCTTTTGTGCTGAATATCCCAACTGCATGCCTTGAGCGCAACGGGATACTGAATGCCTTCGGCGGCATCCACCGCATCTTGTTTTGTCAAGGCCAACATCTCTCGTGTAACCGGCACACCGTAGAGGGCCAGAAGTTGTTTGGCCTCGTATTCATCGAGCGCCGTCCGGCCCGTAACCTGCGCCTGCCGGATCACCTCCACCGCCTGCTCTTGCAGCTGCGGCACGACCGGGGGAACAGCGCGGACGCGCTCTCTAATTAACTTATAACGGTAAAGGGATCCCAGCGCACGGGCGGCATTTTCCGGAGAATTAAAAACAGGTGTATTGGCATCCTGGTAGCTCTTGGTATAATTGTCTTCATGATCAAAAAAGGACGAGATCAGAAACGGCACGGAACACCTATGGGGCAAATCAAAAGCATCCCCCTTAAGGGATCTTGTGCCTTCCAGGAAATCCTCAAAGGACATGCCACCAATAAAATCACGTAAGTGCGAGAAAACTTCGGTCATGAAGCCCGAGTGCATGATACCGTGCAAAACAACCGCGTCCACCTCGCCGCTTTTCATGATCATCTCAGGCAGTGTCGTGGCCAGTTTTTGCATGCTTAAATCAAACGTCACATCCACCGGATTAGAAGGCGACGCATGCGGCGCAATTTTCGACCGGATTTCCTCCTGGAGGCGATCCGACAAACGGGGAACTTCCATGCCCGCTTGATCGCACGTATAGGCAATTGCCGTACCCGGCCCGCCGGAATTGGTCACAATTCCCACGCGTTTTCCGCGAAGTGGCGGTTGCGTCGCCAATGCCCAGCCGTGGGCATAGAGGTCTTCAATGCTGCGTACGCGGATAATGCCGGCCTGTTTGAAGATACCGTCGTAGAGAAAATCCGGACCGGCCATTGCACCTGTATGACTGGAACCGGCCCGCGCGCCGGAGGCCGAACCGCCCACATATTGGGCCACCACCGGTTTGCGCTGCGTAACCCGGCGGGCAACTTCCACAAATCGTCTGCCATCGCGGATTCCTTCAATGTAAAGAATGATTGCTTTGGTCTGCTCGTCTTCACCCAGATACTCGAGTGCATCGACCATATCAATATTGGCTTCATTGCCCAGACTGATGGCCTTGCTCAAACGAATGCCTTTTTTCCTTAAATAAGGCAGAACCTGCGTTACATATGTGCCGCTCTGCGAGGCAAATCCAAGCAAGCCCTGCCCGGTCGTAAACGGGGCAACCGTCGTATTGAGTGAATTTTCAGAATTGATAATCCCCAGGCAATTGGGGCCCACAAACCTAATCCCGTACTGCTGGGCTATAGCGTTAATCTGCTCCTCCATATTCCGACCGGTTGCACCGATTTCCTTAAAACCCGCGGTAACGATAATGGCCCTTTTCGTTCCAATTCTGCCAAAATCCGCAAGCAGGCTCGTCATAGCCTTACTGGGTACGATAAAAACGACCAGATCAGGCACCTCCGGTAAATCGGACGCCGCCTTAAAAGCAGGATATCCCAGAACGGTTTTTTCCGTCAGGTGAATCGGATAAAACTTGCCAGCATAGCCGTCTTTTATAATACTTAACGCCTGAATAGTTCCCATTTTGGTAAAATCGTTACTGGCGCCGACAACCGCGACAGATCTTGGATTCATAAGTAATTGCAAAGGGTTTTCCGACATAAGTGTCATTCCTTTTGTGAGTTTTTCAAAACTTGTTCAGAGCAAGTACAAACAAAGAGTCATGTCTGTCAAGGCAAAATGCAGACTTCCTGACGATTACCGGGAAAATTCTGCCAATAAGCTTTCGATTCTGATGGTCATCCGGAAGTGGTCATGAAAACTTCTTGTTGAATATCGCGGCACCATGATTTATGCTCCCGGACAGTTTAAAACAGAGGGACAAATAATCTTTCCCCATGCAGGAAAGAGATGATTGAGGACAGTGATGGGTTTAATCCGTTTGTTAATCAGCGATCCCGCGGCATTCGTCATGCTGGCGGTGTTGCTTTTGTATTCCGTGATATTGCATGAACTGGCACACGGCTGGGTAGCCTACAAGATGGGCGACGAAACGGCCAAATGGCTGGGCAGGCTGACACTCAATCCAATCAAGCACCTGGATCCCATCGGCTCGCTCATGCTTTTAATTATCGGGTTCGGCTGGGCCAAACCGGTCCCGGTCAATCTGGAAAATATTCCCGTGCCGCAAAGACGCAAGGGTTTAATTCTGGTTTCCGCCGCAGGTGTTACGGCCAACATCATCATTGCCTTCATTGCGCTGCTGTTATGGCGTCTGCTTTCTCCCGAACCGGGCGGTATGATTTATCAGGTACTTTATACGCTGTCGTATATTAACATCCTGCTGGCCGCGTTCAATTTAATTCCAATTCCGCCACTGGACGGCTCGAAAATTTTGATGGGTTTCACGCCGGAATCTTTCAACCGCGTACTGTATCAAATCGAACCTTTCGGTTTTTTTATTGTGCTGGGCCTGCTGCTTGTAGGTGTGCTCAATCCGGTGATCAACGTCTTCCAATCCGGCATTATCAGTTTTATATCTTTATTTTTGCCTTCATAAGCGCAAGAAAGGAGGAAATACCGTGGTGACATTTTCCGAGCTTTTACAAAAAAGACGGGCAATCCGGGATTTCGAGGACAGAGAGGTTGCCTCGAAAATAATCGACGAAATCCTTCAGGAATCTACGCTCGCGCCGTCTGCCAGCAATAATCAACCCTGCCGTTTTGTCGTGATTCATTGCCGTAAAACAATCAAAGCATTGTCGGACGAAAGTAAAGTCAATCTCCTGCGTGATCATGCTGAAAAAAAGATCAAGCTCGCTCCCGACTACGTTACGTTTCTTCAAAACGAGAATTTCAATGTGTTTTATAACGCGCCCTGTCTCATTTATATCGTCGGCGCAAAATCAGTTGGTTCACTGGATGTGGACGTGGCGCTGACGGCAAGCTACATCATGTTTTCAGCGGCAGCCCGGAATTTAGGAACATGCTGGGTTGCCTTGGGCGCGAATATTCGAGATCCTCAACTCAAGGGAGAACTGGGCATTTCCGATAATCACCGGATCGTCGCGCCAATTATTCTGGGCTATCCTAAAGTGATTCCCGTTGCAACAAAGCGGCATGCTCCGGAAATTCTCCGCGTGATCACCGAAGCCCATTGATGATGAGCTAAAGATTTTTAACCAGCGTTTTTATTCCGGCTGCGGCGTCTTTTGTCCAGTGGATGCGGATAATCTTGCGGCCTTTCTCCATCAATGCCTGACGGTCTGCCTCGGCCTG
>CAZOPH010000086.1:0-3376 GCA_964581635.1 uncultured Smithella sp. | reverse complement strand
GCCGATTAATGCGGCGGGAATCATTCCCACCAGGGAAAGAGCCGAATAACGGCCGCCAATATTGGGATTGTTGGAAAAAATGTAGGGAAGCTGCAATTGCCAGGCCTGCTCAAGCATGGGACTGCCTTCATCAGTAATGAACATGAAATGTTCATTGGCGGAAACATCCGGTTTTTCGTTGGTTATGTTGTAGAAATAATTAAAAAGTGAGACGATTTCCAGAGTCGTCCCTGACTTTGAAGAAACGATAAAAAGCGTTTTCCCCAGGTTGAGTTTTTCGGCCAAACCGCGGATGACCGCTGGATCAGTTGTATCTAGAATTTGCAGCCGTGGGTAGCCCGGCGCACATCCGATGATGTTGTTGAAGACCTCCGCCGACAGACTCGATCCGCCCATACCCAAAAGGACAACGTCTTCAATGCTGCCCTGAGTGAAGGGCTCTAGGGAAGCGCGGATACTGTGGACATGTGCTGACGTTTCTATGGGGGCGTGTAGCCAGCCCAGCCGATTGGAAATTTCCTCAGGCGTCGGTTTCCAAACATGAAAGTCGTTTGCCCAGATGCGCGCGGCAATGTTTCCACGGCGCATCTTCTCCAATGCGTTGGTGACAGCACTCTGATAGGGTCCAAGCAAAAAAGAAATGCCTGTTGCCTGCATTACTTTTCTCCTTCACTACGCATGGACAGCAATTTCGTGGCCGCCGCGACAATGTTGGCGGATGTGAAACCGAATTTTTCATAAAGCACGGGCGCGGGCGCAGACGCGCCGAAGGTTTCCATGCCCAGTATCTTTCCCGTCAGCCCCACATAATGTTCCCAGCCCAGCTTGATGCCGGCTTCCACGGCCAAGCGAGCGGTTACTTTCGGAGGCAATACTGAATCGCGGTATGCCTGAGACTGGCGATCGAATATTTCCCAACTGGGCATAGAAACGACGCGGACTTTTATGTTTTCCGCAGCAAGCTTGTAAGCGGCATCTAATGTCATGGCGACTTCCGAACCGGTGGCAATCAGAATCATCTCCGGATTCGATGAGGACTCCCATAAAATGTAGCCTCCCTGCCGCACACCGGCGGCCGGCGCTAAGACCTGCCGATCCAGAACCTTTAAATTCTGCCGGCTGAAAACCAGCGTGGTGGGACCTTTGGTGTTCATGAGCGCCAGACGCCAGGCTTCCAGGGTTTCATTGGCATCCGCCGGACGTAATACGGTCATATTGGGAACTTGCCTCAAATTCATGATCTGCTCAATGGGTTGATGTGTTGGGCCGTCTTCGCCCACGCCGATGCTGTCGTGCGTAAAAATAAAAATGGCACGCAATCCCATCAAAGCAGCCAGCCGCATGGGCGGACGCATATAGTCGGCAAACGTTAAAAAGGTTGCCGTGTAAGGAATTACACCGCCGTGCAGCGCCAGGCCCACGATAATGGAACCCATCGCGTGCTCGCGCACACCGAAGTGAATGTTTCGTCCTGAGTAATCCCACGCTCCGCCCACCATGCCGTGCAGGCCCTCGCAGGACAAGGCCGGGCTTTGGAAATCGCCAAAGCCCTTAAGCCAGGTAAACGTAGAGGGATTAAGATCCGCAGAGCCTCCGGCCAGTTCCGGAACTTTGGCCGCCAAGGCCTGCATGACGATTTCAGAGGCTTTGCGGGTGGCGACATCTTTGGAGCCGGCGGGAAACTCAGTAAGCGCCGCTTCCCAATCGGCGGGCAGTTCGCCGCGCATGGTTCTTTCCAGTTCAGCGGCCAGCGCTGCATCTTTTTGCCGGTACGCCGCGAACGTTTCAATCCAATTTTTTTCACTTTTTTTGCCGCGGGAAACAGCCTTGCGAAAATATTTCTCTACGTCCTCGGCAACATAAAAGGATTCATCGGCTGGCCAGGTACATGCCTCTTTCGCGCCATGAATTTCTTCAGCCCCCAGCGGCGAGCCGTGGGCGTCGCAGCGGCCTTGTTTGCGAGGCGCGCCATACCCGATGGTCGTCTGCACACAGATCAGCGAGGGTTTGCCGGATTCCTTTTTGGCTTTTTTAATCGCCCGGTCGATGAGGGCTACATCGTTGCCGTCCTGAACTTTCTGCACCTGCCAGCCGTAGGACTTGAAGCGCACGTCGATATTTTCGGTAAAAGACAATCCTGTGGAGCCGGCTAGGGATACTTTGTTGTCGTCATAAAGAACAATGAGTTTCCCCAGGCGCAGATGACCGGCCAGAGCACAGGCTTCCGCGACCACGCCTTCCATCATGTCGCCATCTCCGGCCATGACGTACGTGTAATGGTCAATGATGGATTGCCCGTCGCGATTGAACCGTGCCGCCAGATGCGCCTCGGCAATAGCCATGCCGACGGCGTTGGCCAACCCCTGCCCCAGAGGGCCGGTAGTCACTTCTACGCCTGCCGTATGCTTATATTCAGGATGTCCCGGTGTACGGCTGCCCCACTGGCGGAAATTTTTGATGTCGTCGAGCGAAAGATCGTAGCCCGTCAAATGTAAGAGAGCATATAAAAGCATCGAGGCGTGGCCGGAGGATAAAACAAAGCGGTCGCGATCCGGCCACTGCGGATTCTTTGGATTATGTTTCAGATGTTTTGTCCATAAAGCAAAGGCTGCCGCCGCCGCTCCCAGGGGCATGCCGGGATGGCCGGATTTGGCTTTTTCAATGGCATCCGCGGCTAAAAACCTAATGGTATCAATACATTGTTTTTCCAACTTCTTTTTATCAGACATAATGTCTCCTTAAGGTCATTGAAGATGTTTCACTTAAAACAAACATTAAATTATTGCACGAAATTTTTTCTGTCGGTTCAATGACTTTGCAATGTTATGAAAATTAAATTTCAGTTATCGTGCAGCGTCATTCCATGTTAAGGTTTTTTTACCAGCGACTCATCCAGCCACTTTAGATATTCAGTGCTACCCTGGATAATTGGAACGGCAACAATTTCGGGTGTTTCGTAGGAATGCAGTTTTTTGATGGCAGCTTCGACTTTGGGGAAAAGATCTTCACGGGTTTTTATTAAACAGGAGTATTCCCTGGCAATTTCCACCTTGCCTTTCCAACGGTACGTACTTTCGATAGCGTCTGTGATCTGCACGCAGGCGGCCAGTTTCGCATCCACCAAATGTCGGGCGATGGTTTGCGCCTGTTCTTTGGTTTCCGTGGTAATCATAATCTGAATGAATGACATCGTTTCCCCTCACTTCATCCTTGAGCCTTTCACCTTTTTTGTCATCTCGTACATCATAATCGCAGCCGCTTGCGGCAGGCTGAGCGAATCAGACTGACTGACGCCGGTAATTCGCCAACGCTCTGCGACAAGTTCAAGCAGATTTTCCGGCAACCCATGGCTCTCACTGCCTAAAAGCAGGGCGGC
>CAZOPH010000085.1:0-7081 GCA_964581635.1 uncultured Smithella sp. | reverse complement strand
GTTCCTGCACCTGATAACGTGCTGATCGAACTTTTTCAGGTGAACAAGGACGTAAGTCCGGAGCATTATAGAGACTATTTCGACTAAGGATTTTTTTCATCCCCAAATAGTTTAAAGTGGCAAGAAAATAATCGGGGAAAATCAATCAAGACATATTGAATGTTCGCTTTCCAAAAACGTCAAGTAGGTCCGTCATGCAAGATAAAAACGCAAGTCGCACAGCCTTAGTAACAGCCTATCTACGAGCTGCACATCAGATCCTAGATCAAGGTCCACCTGTTTTTATTGACCCGATTGCCTTGACTATATTAGGAGCTGGCGTTGAAGAAAGGATTCTGGGGGCACAAGATAAATATATGTCACCTAAAGCCAGAGCGCTTAGAGCACATGTAGTGCTCCGCTCCAGGTATGCCGAGGACCGACTTGAATCATCTATTGTACGCGGGATATCTCAATATATTCTCGTTGGGGCAGGCTTCGACACATTTGCACTCAGGCAACCTCCCTGGGCAACGGGCCTGATAATTTTTGAGGTCGACCATCCAGATACACAACGGGAAAAGCAATCGAGAATCTCTAATGCTGGAATTATCGTTCCCGGAAATGTTGTCTTCGTTGGAGTTAATTTCGAGCAGGAATCTCTTGAGGAGGGTCTTGTTCGATCTGGTGTAAAAACCGACAAGAAAACCTTCTTTTCCTGGTTGGGAGTAACCATGTATCTCACTGAAGCGGCGATTGATTCCACACTAAGATATATGACTTCTTTTCCCAGCGGGAGTGAAGCTGTTGTCTCATTCCTACAAACACCGACTGTCCAATCGTTGGCCTCGCAGGAGATGGCCAAGGGAGTTTCGGAGGCCGGAGAGCCTTTCATTAGCTCCTTCACCTGTGAAAGTTTTAAAGAGAAATTAATCACTGAAGGGTTCAGGAATGTCCATTTCCTTACACAAGATCTATCGGCTCCCTTTTTTCCTGAAAATGAAAGTTCGCTCTCAAACCCCCATCGAGTAAGTATTGTCTCGGCGGTTGTTTGAGCTCATGAAAACAACAATTCTTCAGCGACCGAACAAGCCCAATCACCGGACGGATTTCAGCCGCTGATGATGAGCATGCCAGGCCTTTAGGAGGCATAGAATGAATTTCGGTTTTCTTGTCTTCCCGGATCTCGAAGAGTTGGACCTTATAGGTCCTTGGGAAATGGTAGGCATGTGGGGCAAACTCTTGGGCGGTCCGGAAAATAGGCTCATTGTAGCGCAATCACATGATCCTATACTGTGCGCCAAAGGCCTCTCGATCAACCCCTATACATCCTTTGAACATTGCCCTAAACTCGATTTTCTCCTTGTGCCTGGTGGTGAGGGCACCCGAAAAGAAGCTGATAATCCGCTGTTAATCCGCTTTATTTCTGAACAGGCAAAGCATTGTAAAGCTGTCCTTTCTGTCTGCACAGGAACCTTTCTCCTGCACAAAGCCGGTCTTCTGTCAGGAAGGAAGGCAACAACCCATTGGAACTCACTCGCCCGATTGAGGGAACTTGGTGACGTTAACGTTGTTGAGGAACGTGTCGTTCGTGACGGCAACATCTGGTCATCGTCGGGCGTGTCGGCAGGCATTGACCTCACACTTACCTTTATTGCAGAAACTGCTGGTGAACAAACTGCGGGAATGGTGCAATTCGGATCTGAATACTACCCGTCAGAAAGGCGGTATGGCACTTTACACAAAAATCCTATGGCACCCGCTTACTTAAAAAAAGGAGGCTAACTGGATTGCAATTCATCACGCTCTTCCAGTAAGTGAACTTCTGGCAATTCTGGTGGAGATCCACTCTTACGAACGGTAATCAATAAAACATCCTCTTGACTTTTTTATGAGTTAGGCGCACATAAACCAAGAAAGCAAATAAGGCATCGTCAATCAGTTATCAACCAATTTAAATCCTTTTAAAAAGGGTGATGCCATGGAGAAATATTGAAACCCTGTTTCTGAAAAGAGGCGGGGTTTTGTATTTCCGCTAATACGTTATCTTTTCACGCCATATATAGAGGAAGAAGAGGAACTTCTGCAAATGAGTGGTGAAAATAAAACAAAGCAAGAACTTACCGGGAAGTTGCATGAATCACATCATCTGGTCGCGAACCTAAAATGGAAAATATCGCAACATAAGCAGACAGAACAGACTCTCCAAGAGAGTGAGAGGCAATTCCGCACGCTTATAGAATCTCTTCCGATTGCTGTTGTGATCTACGAAGGTACAAAATTCTTATACACTAATCCGGCATTTGAAAAGATAACCGGCTATTCACGGGATGAGGTGTATCAACATGATGTCTGGCAAACAGTCCACCCGGATTACAAAGAAATCGTCAGGGAATATGTGCAAAGGCGACTTCAAGGAGAGCCTGTACCTGAAGTCTATACATTCAAGATCATCACAAAAAGCGGTGAAGAACGATGGGTTGAGCGAAGTGCGATTGATTTTGAATTAAACAAGAAATCTTTAGTGCTTATTACCGGGACTGATATCACTAAGCGTAAACAGGCAGAAGAGGCCCTGCGGAAGAGTGAAGAGAGATATCGGCGCATTGCCGAGAATATGAGCGATATGGTGAGTGATGTAGATGCCGAGGGCCTTTTTAGCTACGTCAGTCCCTCCCACCAGAGGATACTGGGATATAGACCGGAAGATCTCTTAGGCACGGCTGCATTTGACAAATTTCATCCTGATGACAAGGATCGGGTAGCGTCCATATACATGCAAGGCGTTAGTACAAAAACAGACAGTGAAGCTGAGTACCGGTACCGGCATGCGGATGGACACTATGTCTGGCTCCGTTCATCCGGCCATATCATCCTTGATGGCACAGGAAAATATCTTGGATCAATAATAAGCAGCAGTGACATCACTAAGCGTAAGCAGCTAGAAGATAATCTAGAGTATCTAGTCCAAGAGCGCACGACTGAGCTTTCTCAGAGCAACAAGCAATTGACCGAGGAGATAACGGAGCGTAAAGAAGCTGAAGCAGCATTGAAAAAGAAAGCAGATGAACTGAAAATCCAATCACAGAAACTTCAGGAACTCAACGCTACCTTAAAAGTACTTTTAAAGCAACGGGAGGAAGACAGAACAGAACTGGAAGAAAAAGTTCTATCGAATGTCAAGCACCTGCTTTTTCCCCAGCTGGAGACACTTCGGGAGCAAAAGCTTGATGCGAAAGGTAAGATGCACCTGGACATTCTCGAAGGGAACCTGAAGAACATTGTTTCACCATTTTCACACAGACTTTCATCAAAATACATGGATCTTACCCCGACAGAGATTAGAGTTGCCAATCTGATCCGGCAAGGGAAAACCACAAAGGAGATCTCAAAATTTCTGGGTTCCTCTGATAGTGCAATCAATATCCACCGGTTTCACATCAGGCGCAAATTAGGCTTAATCGGCAAGAATATCAACCTACAATCTCATCTTTCTTCCATTTCTTAATGCTAATTTTATATTAGCATTAGCTTACCAAAAATTTAATAATTAAATTTCACCAGCTTTTCTTAAATTGTGGTACATAGAAAATCAAAACATCAAGTCTTTGTTGTCATGATGTAAACTCATCAACCTGACCCTTAACTTCAGGAGTCAGCCATGACAATGATTTGCCAGCCGTTACCTGAATTTAGCCTCTAGGGGATTATTGCTCCCCCTAGGGGCTTTTGTTTTTAATTTCAATAAAGCCAAACCATAGAGGCAAAGACGGAAACATACCGTCGTTGCGAATCTCGTGAGTCATTGGCTTATCGCATTTCAACCCTCTGAAAGATCTAATTAAGAGGAGGAGAATCTATGGGAAGATATCTATTGCTTTGGGAAATTGACCCGACAAAAATACCGGTGGACATAAAAAAGCGTGGGGGTGATTTTGGCGCTCTGATGAAGGTGATTAAACAAGATATGAAAGCAGGCATCCTTAAGGATTGGGGATTATTTGTTGGTGAACATAACGGGTATTCCGTCGTTGAGGGGACCGAGGTAGAAGTGATCAAAGCAACCCAACGATACACGCCATTTGTCTGCTTTGAGGCTCATCCCATTGCTTCAGTAAATCACACAGGGGAAATGATAAAAGCCCTGACGCAGTGATCATGTATATTCAAGGCATCTGAATGAATATTGAATAAAGATAACTGAAGTCGAGGTTAGAACCATGAAAGTATTAATCCATGATGAACAATCGGATGGACTGGATTTTCTGCTGGAGAGCATAGTCAATCATGGTTACAAGGCAGTGATTGCTAAGAATGGTCCTGAGATCATGAAAATGTTGTCAGACGAACGCTATAGCGTCGTTCTGACCAATGGAGGATATGAAGAGCTCGATCCCGATCAGCATTTCCGGCTAAGATCTTCCTCGGCCTTCATCATCGGTATTACAGGGCAACAGAAACGTGAAGAAGGAATAGACTCGGAAGTTGATCTCTGTTTGCAAAGGCCCTTTGAGGCGTCAAAACTATGGCAAGCCCTTCCTCCGGACAAAACAGGTCGTTGAGATAATGACTTGACCATGCATCAACTTTCTGGAGTTAGTCATGAAAAAGATACGTCGGAAGATACCGATATTTAGGCTTCCACGGAGATTATCATACCTCTATGGGAGCCTGCTATTTTTCTCCTAAGTAATTTCATCTGATTTGTTTTTTCCAACAAATATTTTTACTAAAATGAAAGGAGAAAAAATATGATTTCCCAGAATATTTACACATGGGAACCAGGGCAGAAAGATGCACTAATTAAGAGACGCATAGAATGGTTTGATGCTGGCAAATCTAGAGGTTTCATACTCCTAGAAACAGATGATCCTAAAGCCGCCATCATATCCACCATGCTATGGAACGATCTCAAGGAGATTATTCCATTAGTTGAAGCGTCAGCTGAATTTCCTGATGAAAAAGGCTGAGGTCAAAGTAGAGGAGGCGATAGTTTTCTTACCACGCCCCATTACATAACAGAGAATCACATTCCGTAAAAGGAGGATACGAAGATGATTAGGTGGTCAAGAAGTGGGGATATGATTTTGGGAAAATTCCCGAAAGCAATGATGTGGGCAATAGAAATGAGAGACTTCATGAATAAGAATTATAATGCCAAGATGAATGTGTATTATAGTTTTTTTGAAAAATACGGCACAATTTACTGGACTGCAGATTTTGAAGACTTGGGGGCTCTGGAAAAAATGAATGATCAGATTATCATGGATAAGGAATACTCAAAGAAGCTAAGCGCAGGAGCTGAGTTCTTTGTTCAAGGAAGTATGTGCGATAAAGTTATGAAAGCCGTCTGAGCCTTTTTCAGAGGCAGGGTCAGAAATGGCTCTGCCTTTTTTGCATCTTCCAAATGGTAATCTACATATTATTTTTCAAGTAGCACATGCGGATTTGTAGGACTAGTCAGCACTTCCGCTGGTTCAGCTTTTATCTCAGTAACCTCATCAACCTAACCATCAACTTTCTGGAGTCCATCATGAAAAGGATTTATCAGAAGTTGCCGATTTTTAGGCTTCCACAGAGATGACTATAGCTCTGTGGAAGCCTGCAATTACAGATACTTAGAATCATCTATCTTCCTAATAATTAATTCAAGGATTCACCTGACTGTGTAAGGAGGCAAGAAAATGGTTATCATAGGCATGATGTCCTATCCGCCAGAAAGTGCAAATGATATGGGCAAGCGTTTTTTGGACTCCCCTGCCATTCCTTCATACATGACCTTGAAAGGTCCATATGTTTACAGTGAAGTAGTGGGTGGAATCAAAATCCTAGCTTTATATGAATTTGATCAAGCCAAACTCAGAGAGGCAGAGGATGCCGTTCTGAACCGATACGCAAGATATTTTGGAGTTCCGGGATTCACCTATTCTGTCCAGCCATGGCTTGAAATAAAAGAAGCCCTTAAATTGATTGGATTAGGCTAAAAAATCAAATGGGAGGAAACGTTATGGGGAAATATCTTTATCTCTGGGAAATTGATTGGACAAAAATACCAGTGGATACAAAAGAGCGTGGCGTTGGATTTGATATGTTAATGGCGATGGTTAAAGAAGATATGAAAAAGGGCATAACCAAGGATTGGGGAGTATTTGCTGGCGAGCATAAGGGATATTCAATCGTTGAAGGAACTGAAGTGGAAATTATGAACCAGGTCCAGCAATACACGCCATTTGTCCGTTTCGAGGCCCATCCCATTGGCTCAGTAGCTCAAGTAGATGCAATGATAAAAGTACTGACCAAGTGATCATGTTAATTCAATCGATTATGTGAAGGGGCGGTAAAATCCGGAAAGGAGGTAACGTATGCTTTTCATGAATATTTACACTTGGGAACCAGGACAGAGAGATGCATTAATTAAAAGACGTATGGAGAAGGGAGGAAATGCTCTCGCTGAAGGAGTGAAAAAAGTTGGTGAATGGTTTGATATTGGCGGATGTAGAGGTTTCATACTCCTTGAGACAAATGATCCTAAAGCCGCCATCACATCCGCCATGGTATGGAACGATCTCATGGAAGAGGAGATTATTCCATTAGTTGAAACGTCAGCAGTATTTCCGGATGAAAGAGGCTAAGGTCAAAAAAGTAATCTGGGAGGTTTAATGTTTCTACTTTAAAGGCAGGATCGGAAATGGTCCTGCCTTTTTTGTGACTTTATAGATGTATTCATCAGATTAAATCCGAACTAAATATTGAAGATAAGAACGCGCTATAAGCATTTCCGTTGATTAACCGATTTTCCAAAACAGTGAATCGGATTTCTTATCTGTTACTTCCCCACTTACTCAATGATTGACTGATTTTAGGATCTATGCGACATTACAATGTGTAAGGGTTTAAATGGGTCAGTACAACCGAAAACGCATAGGAGCAAACTGAGCAAAGAAACCATAACCAATATTATCAGGAGAAGCCAGACTATTCAAATCAACAGATAGTCGGTGATTTTGGGAGAGGAAGGAACACATGAAAGTATTAGCTCTCAATTCCAGTGCCCGGACAGGGGATGTCAGTAAGACAGAAATTGTATTGGATTATCTGGTTC
>CAZOPH010000084.1:3953-7082 GCA_964581635.1 uncultured Smithella sp. | reverse complement strand
TTTATGTGTTGCCAAATGTATCTCCTCCTGAACTTCATTTTTTAAGGTGTGGGTGTTTAACGCAATTATTTCAGGCTGTCAAGCGCAATTTATGGTGCAAATTGCTTGCCGGACAGAACAGTGCGTTATTGGAAACCTGCAGGGATAGGAACCGAGCCGAGACAGGGCTAGATACCTGTCTCGGCTCGAAGTGGTTTAATCCTCGAAATACTCGTTTTTCATCGTGACGGTGAGACCGTCGCTATTGAGCAACCGGATAGACAGACCTTCGGTCTTCGGCAGTTCATAGCCGAAGAAATAACGGCAGGTGGCTATCTTGCCGTTATAGAAATTCGCATCGGCCTCATTAGGATTGTTTTGCAGCGCCTTCCTGGCAAAGGTGGCCTGGCGGAGCCACTGCCAGGCAATGGCGATGATGCCGAAATATTCCAGATAGAGCGTGGCGTCAGCAAGAAACATTTCGGGACCTTCCTTGGCGGCAATACCGAACTGATGCGCGGTCACTTTTTCCAGTTGGGCCACTGCCGCAGCAAGCTTTTCGGCAAACGTTTTCATTTCCGCATCTGCCTCCGCCTCTTTAATGGCTTTGCGCACTTCCGCCAGATACAACTGGGCAGCCTTGCCCTTCTTCATCGTCATCTTACGGCCCAGTAAGTCCATCCCCTGAATGCCGGTGGTGCCTTCGTGAATCGGGTGAATGCGCACATCGCGGTAAAGCTGCTCGAGAGGAAACTCTTCGCAGAACCCGTAACCGCCGAGGATCTGCAAGCCCTGTGAACAGGACAAAATGCCCATTTCGGAAGGATAGGTTTTGGCAATCGGTGTCAAAAGTTCCAGAAGCAGGTTGTAGTTCTCACGCTCCTCACCTTCCGTGACATGCTCCATATCCTCATAAAGACCGCATTGGACCAGCAGAGCAAGCGATCCTTCCACAACCGATCTCTGAAACAAGAGCATCCGCTTGATGTCGGCATGTTCAATTATCGGAATCTGCGGAGACAAGGGATCCTTCGAGGTCAGTTTACGTCCCTGCGGTCGTTCTTTCGCATATTCCAACGACGCATAGTAGGCGGCGGACGAAATACAGGCGGCTCCCAGACCCACATCGATTCTGGCACCGTTCATCATCTGGAACATATACCCCAGTCCCCTATTGGCCTCACCCACCAGCCAGCCGCGACAATCGTCGTTTTCGCCGAAGGCCAGCTGGGTGATCGGCGCGCCACGGTAACCGAGCTTATGGTAAATGCCCGCGCAGTTGACATCATTGGGCTCGAGCTTCCCGTCATCCTTAATACGCTTTTTCGGAATAATGAAGAGCGAGATGCCTTTGATACCGGGCGGCGCGTCCTTTATTCGGACCAGAGCCAGGTGAATGACATTGTCCGCACCGTCATGGTCACCCGCGGAGATAAAAATCTTCTGCCCCTTTATTTTATAGTACCCTTGATCCGTCGGTGTCGCTGTGGTGGTGAGATCGGTGAGTGAACTGCCCGCCTGCGGTTCGGTCAGCGCCATGGTACCTTGCCATTCGCCGGCGATCATCTTGGGTAAATACATATCTTTCATTTCCTGCGTGCCGTAGGACACGATGAGCCCCGCCGCGCCGTGTGTCAGGCCGTGATAGACGGCGGCAGAGTAGTTGGCGGCGCCGAAAATCGCTGTCGGCAGCATTACGCCGATGATGAACGGCAGCTGCTGACCGCCGACGTCATAGGGAAAGGTCGACGCAATCCAGCCGCCCGCTCCACACTCCCGCATAATGTCGCGGACTTTGGGATGAACCTTGACTTCGCCTTTCACATATTCAGGCGCCTGACGGTCCATTTCGGTAAAAAGGGGTTTGAAAAGATCTTTACCCATTCTCATTGCCGTTTCCATGATCATGTCGAAAACTTCCCGGCTGTGGTCAGCGTAACGAGGGTATTTTAGAAGGGCTTCCGTATCGTTGAGTTCATACAACAAAAACTTTAAATTTCGATCGCTGATAAATCTATCGGCCATATTTTTTTCCTCTTTTCTTTGATCAGTGTATTATTCAAACCATTAAATTTTCAATTATCGCCGCAACACCCAATCCGCCACCGCAGCAGGAGCTGAAGCAGCCGTATTTGCCGCCCTTCTTGATCAGCTCTCTGATCGTGAAGATGCAGATGCGGGAACCGGATGCGCCGTTGGGATGACCAATGGAAATAGCTCCGCCGTTGGGATTCCATTTTTCCCAATCAACCTTTTCACCGGTCTGTCTTTCCAGCTCGGCTGCCACCGCCAGGTTCTGAACGGCGAAGGCTTCATTGCACTCAATAACATCCAACTGGCTCAACTTGATGCCGGCTCGTTTGAGCGCCTGGGGCACGGCGTAAGCGGGGGCAATGCCCATGATCTTGGGATCGACACCATAATCGCCGCCTGCTATCCACTTGGCCATCGGCTTGTAGCCCAGCTGCTCGGCTTTCTCTTTCGTCATCATGAGAACAAACGCTGCGCCGTCGTTGCGGCCGGAGGCGTTGCCCGCCGTAACGGTTCCGTCTTTAATAAATGCAGGAGGCAGTTTGGCCAGTCCTTCCATGGTCGTATCGGGACGGGGAAATTCATCAACCTTGAATTCAATCGGGGGGTTCTTTTTCCCCTGGGGAACCATAACCGGCATAATATCCTGGGCAAGGAAACCGGATTCTTGTGCTTTTTTCATCCTCATCTGGCTGCGGTAAGAGAATTCATCCTGCGCTTCGCGTGAAATGTTGTACATTTTCTGGAGGGCTTCCGCTGTAAAACCCATGTTCATGGTTGCCGGATCTTTCGTAGGAGAAAGAGAAATAGCAATAGGCAGCGGGGGAATCATACGGAAGGGTTCCGTGTTCATCGGGAAACGGCATGGTGCCTGACTATAGGATTCAAAACCGCCGGCGATCACGATGTCGGCCTGATCGGCCAGGATTCTCCAGGCGGCGTGATTGATCGAGTCAATCGCTGAACCGCACTGCATTTCGATATACGAGGCCGACGTACTCTCGGGAAGACCGGAAGCCAGCACTGCCCAGCGAGACGGGTTGATCGCGCTATGGCCTCCGATGGCTGATCCCATGAAAACGGCGTCAATTACTCCGCCTTTTTCCAGAATCTTCGACC
>CAZOPH010000084.1:0-3853 GCA_964581635.1 uncultured Smithella sp. | reverse complement strand
TCGGGAAATTTGATGAGCTTTCCCTGTTTGCAGTAGGCCATGCTTTCATCGGCCATTTTAGCAAGCATTGCGATATCCTGTTCACCCCACATCATAAGCATGGGTACCGTGACGTCAAAGCTTTTCGGCGGCTCTTGCTGCGTTTGAACCATGGCCCGATACCAGTTCACCATCGCTGAAAAAGCGCCCGTCTGCATGAAAGCTTTCCTGTACTCTTCGAGTTCTTCGGTTTTAAAGGCACCGGGACGGCTTGTTGTCGCCAGCAATTGCACGGGCCAGGCATAGTTGTCGGCGGAAGCGAATTTTTCCACCGCACCCGGTAGTTGAAAATAAAAGATGTACCAGCTTCTTTGCATCTGCTGGGGATTGGTAAACATGGTTTTGGCCATTACTTTGGGATGGGGCACATTCAGAATGACCAACTTCATAAGGCGGTCGGGATATTTCATCGCCACCCACCAGGACACAGACGCGCCCCAGTCGTGGCCAACAAGATAAATTTTCTTGCGCCCGTATGCGTCGACCAGACCAACAACATCTTTGGCCAGTTCATCAATCTTATAGGAGACGATCCCTTGCGGCTTGTCGCTTAAGTTGTAGCCACGCTGATCGGGTGCGACGACCAGATAACCCCTATCGGCAAAATAGCCGACCTGTTTGCGCCATGCATACCAGAATTCAGGAAAGCCGTGAAGGAACAATACCATCGGGCCATCTGATGGCCCCGCTTCCATAACGTGCAACTTGATTCCGTTGGTTTCAATAAAACGTTCCCGCAAATCCATTTCGGCCTTCCTCATGACTCTTGGCTGGTCGTTTGTCGTTTGTAAGGTCGCGACCATCCCCCGCGCAGGATGGCCTACGGCATTTTTTGAATAATGCCGAGGAATCCGTCAGGCTTTAACGAAGCCCCGCCAACCAGCGCACCGTCAATGTCCTCTATAGCGATTAACTCGCCGATGTTATCTTTCGTCACGCTGCCGCCGTAAAGAATTCGGACATCAGCGGCAACACAGCCATACATTTCAACAAGAAGACGGCGAATGAAATCATGAACGTCCTCGGCCTGGGCGGAGGTGGCCACTATGCCGGTTCCGATGGCCCAGACTGGCTCGTAGGCAATGACAACATTGTCAATATTATCAATATGATTGAACGCTCCTCTGACCTGCCGGTTCACAACAGACTGCGTAAAGCCTTTGTTTCTTTCGCCATCCGTCTCACCGACACAGACAATCGGCTTCAACCCGGTTGCCAGCGCTTTTTTCACTTTTAAATTGACGTTTTCATCGCTTTCATTAAAATATTTACGGCGCTCGGAGTGGCCGATAATCACGTATGTGCAGCCGACATCTTTGAGCATCAGCGGCGAAATTTCGCCCGTGAATGCTCCCTTGTCTTCGTAATACATGTTTTGCGCGGCAAGAGTCACTGCGGAATCCTTGATGGCCTCACCAACACTGCGTAAGGCGGTAAACGGCGGAGCCACAACGACTTCGCCGTTTTTCAAACCGGTTGTTCCTTCTTTAATCGCATATGCCAGCGCAACGGATTCACTGATTGTGTTGTGCATTTTCCAGTTGCCGGCGACGATCCATTTTCTCATGAGGTTCCTCCGAAATTAACCGAGGGCTGCCACGGCGGGAAGGGTTTTGCCTTCCAGAAGTTCCAGGAATGCGCCGCCGCCGGTCGAGATGTAGGAGATCTTGTCGCTCTTGCCTGTTTTGTGAATGGCCGTATCGGTATCGCCACCGCCGACAATCGTCAGCGCGCCGGAAGCAACGGCCGCATCCACCAGTTTGAAGGTTCCAGCTGAAAACGGTGCCAGTTCAAACATGCCCAGCGGGCCGTTCCAGACAATTGTTTTGGCTGATTTGACCGCTTCTGAGAAAGCGCCGATCGTTGCCGGGCCGATGTCCAATCCCATCCAGTCGTCGGGAATGTTCTTCACATCGACAACTTTGGCCTGGGCATCCGCCGCCGGCGCCTGGGCGATCACGGCATCCGTGGGCAGAAGGAACTGCACATTTTTGGCTTTGGCTTTGTCCATAATGGTTCTGGCGAGATCCAGCATGTCTGTTTCACAAAGGGACTTGCCCACGTTGAAACCCTGGGCTTTCAGGAAGGTAAACGCCATGCCACCACCAACGATCAGGCGGTCTACTTTGTCAATGACGTTCTCCAGAACCTTGATTTTGTCGGAAACCTTGGCGCCGCCGATGATGGCGACGAGCGGGCGGGCGGGGTTCCCCATAGCCCTGTTGAAATATTCAATTTCGTTTTTGAGCAGAAAGCCTGCAGCCGAGATGGGTACAAACTTGGTAATGGCTGTGTTGGACGCCGCCGCGCGGTGCGATACGGCAAAGGCGTCGTTGATGTAAATGTCGCAGAGTTCGGCCAGCTCCCGGGCGAACGTGTCATCATTTTTGTCCTCGCCGGGATAAAAACGTAGGTTCTCCAGCAGAATCACATCGCCCGCTTTCATTTTGGCCACAGCTTCCAGGGCCTTTTCGCCGATACAGTCGTCGATGAAGGGAACATCAATTTTCAGAAGCCCGGCAAGAATCGGGGCAACGGGCTTCAGTGAAAATTCCTCCACTTTCTTTCCTTTGGGGCGTCCCAGGTGAGACGCAACAATTACTCTGGCACCTTTTTCCCAGATGTAATTGATGGTGGGCAAACTCGCTCTGATGCGGGTGTCGTCAGTAACTTTGCCTTGCTTGTCCATCGGCACGTTGAAATCAACCCGCACAAAAACCTTCTTTCCGCTGACATCAATCTGATCTAAATACTTCATGCATTCTACCTCTCTATACGTATTTATTTCATGATAAACAACAGGAGTTCCAGCATCCGATTGGAAAAACCCCATTCGTTGTCATACCATGAAAGTATTTTCACCATTTTCCCGCCGATGACGGTGGTATTGGGCAAATCCACAATCGACGAATGGGGATTGCCGTTAAAATCTTTGGAGACCAGTTCTTCTTCCGAACAGAACAAAATGCCTTTCATCGATTTCTGTGAATATTCTTTGAGTTTCTCGTTGATTTCCTGTTTGCTGGTTTCGCGCGACAGCGTCGCCACAAAATCGACGAGCGAGACATTGGGTGTGGGAACGCGAATAGCTAGGCCGTCCAGTTTACCTTTCATTTCGGGAATCACTTCGGCAATGGCCCGAGCGGCACCCGTTGTGGTCGGAATCATGGAAAGGGCAGCGGCGCGAGCCCTGCGCAAATCCTTATGCGCTTCGTCGATTACCACCTGATCGTTGGTATAAGAATGAATCGTTGTCATCAAACCGTATTCCACACCGAATTCCTTGTGCAGGATTTTTACAATCGGCGCCAGACAATTGGTGGTGCAGGATCCCATGGAGATAATGTGATGTTTGTTCTTGTCGTAATCTTCGGAGTTGACGCCGAAGACAAAGGTCACATCCGGTGCCTTGGCGGGAGCGGAAATGACCACTTTTTTGGCACCGGCTTTAAGGTGCTTTTCCGCGCCGTCGCGGTCTGTGAATCTTCCCGTGCTCTCCAGAACAACATCCACCCCAATATCTCTCCAGGGAAGTGTTTCCGGGTCGCGAACGGCAAATGCCTTTATCTCTTTGCCGTCAACCATGATCGCGTTGGGTGTGAATTTTACTTCAGAATTGAGTGTGCCATGAATCGAATCATATTTGAGTAGGTGAGCGAGTGTTTTTGCATCGGCCAGATCATTGACTGCCACGAATTCCACATCCTTGTTTTTATAACCGGCGCGAAAAACCAATCGGCCGATTCTTCCGAATCCGTTAATTGCAATCCTTACAGCCATATTTTCCTCCTCAAAATTTATGTGAAAAGACTAA
>CAZOPH010000083.1:0-7202 GCA_964581635.1 uncultured Smithella sp. | reverse complement strand
TGGAGAATGGTGGTTTTGTGGGGACCAAGGTAGGTTGGCTCAATCCCTTCACGAGAAGAATCATGGCTTTGGAGATGGAATACAATTACATTTTTGGAAATGATTTCGACCGAGGGGAAACTGTGAATTTAGCCGGGTCGGGGCCAGGTGCTTCATTAGATGGATCCATGGACATACATGCCCTGATGTTTAACATCAAAGCGCGTTATCCGGACGGGCCAGTCCATCCTTATGTCGGGGTCGGATTAGGTTTTTCGTATTTTGACGTGGGAGATATAAAAGCAAGAGACGAAGCCGGCGGAATAATAACTGTTATCCCTGGTGGATCAGGAAGCGCATTCAGTTATCAGTTTATGGCCGGTATCGATTTTGATATAGCACCAAACATGAGCTTAGGCATAGGATACAAATACTTTGCGGCTAAACCAGAAATTGAGGAAGATAACTATTGGGGTGGTTATGATTACGAACTTGACTATAGAACAAGTATTATCAGTTTAGGATTGACCTTTATATTTTAGAGTACTGGATATTTAAACAGATTGAAATTTGCCAGTTAAAATAAAAATTATTGACTTCCATTGGCCATCTTGCTATAGGAACACACCATTAAATGAGGCAGGAAGACAAGTGAAACAAATCGCAGTAACATTAAATCTTAATAACTGGTGGTGGTGGAACTTCACAGGGAGGATTTTCCGCCGCTAATATTTTATGATAATAAAAGTTAAAGCCGTGGAGACCCTCTCAGGACTCCACGGCTTTTTTGTTTGGATAAACCAAAAAGGCCGTGACGAAACTCACGGCCTTTTTTAATGAGACCCAAGCTTCAGAAACAAAGTGCGCTGAAGCTTGATGGTCGAATTATCCCAGGAGCGAAGCGACGCGGGATAGTGAACACCACTTAGAGGAGAAGGAATATGTACCAACCCAAATTAGCAGAATTTGAAGTATTCGCCCGGAGGGGAAATCTGATCCCCGTTTACCGGGAAATCCTGGCTGACATTGAAACGCCTGTTTCCGTTTTGAAAAAGCTGCAGCAGAAGGATCACGTCTATCTGCTGGAAAGCGTCGAAGGCGGCGAGAAGTGGGGTCGGTATTCCTTTATTGGTACGGATGCCGGTGTTGTGTTCAAGGTCCGCGGCCCGCACGTGATCATTGAAGACAAAGGACGGTTATCCACGCGGGAACATAAAGGTGATCCGTTAAATGCCATGCGCGAGTTGCTTAACCGTTATAAGCCCGTCGCCACGCCCGGACTACCGCGTTTTTTCGGAGGAGCCGTCGGCTACCTGGGTTATGACATGGTGCGCTATTTTGAAAGTCTTCCCGATGCGCCACCGGATGATCTGAATCTGGATGAATCCGTTTTCGTCATCAGTAATTCTCTGGTGATCTTCGATAACACCCGCCACACCATTAAGGTGGTGGCCTGCGCTTACACAGAGGATGCGGATTCCACCGAAGAAGCTTACGAAACGGCCTGCCGGCAGATCGATGAAATGATCGATCTACTTTCCACCCCAGCCGCATCTCCTGTAACCATGCCACATACCAATGGCATGGCCTTTGAGTCCAATATGACTCCAGATCAGTACAAAGCCATCGTGGAGAAGGCCAGGGACTACATTGCCGCGGGAGACGTCATTCAGGTGGTCCTGTCCCAGCGCTTTTCCACACCCTGCCACACCGATCCGATTGATCTTTACCGGGCGCTTCGTTATGTGAACCCTTCACCTTATTTGTTTTTCCTCAAACTCGACGATTTGACAATGATCGGCTCCTCGCCCGAAGTCATGGTACGTCTTGAACAAAGTGATGTCGAACTGCGGCCGATTGCAGGCACCCGCAAGCGCGGCAGGACCGAGCAGGAAGATCGGGCACTGGCCGACGAACTGCTCTCCGATGAGAAGGAACGAGCCGAGCATGTCATGCTGGTCGATCTGGGCCGAAATGATCTGGGGAGGATTGCCGAAACCGGCTCTGTACAGGTCAACCAGTACATGGTTGTTGAAAAATATTCTCATGTCATGCATCTGGTGTCCAACGTGCGTGCGCAATTGGCCAAGGGCAAGGACGCGTTTGACGTGCTCGCGGCGACATTTCCCGCCGGTACGCTCACTGGCGCGCCCAAGGTCCGCGCCATGCAGATCATCGACGAACTTGAACCCGTGCGACGCGGCGCATACGGCGGCGCGGTGGGCTATTTCAGCTTCAGCGGCAATATGGATCTGTGTATCACCATTCGCACCATGGTCATCAAAGACGGCCGGATATTCGTTCAGGCCGGCGCAGGCATTGTCTATGATTCCCAGCCCGAATCCGAACACCAGGAAACACTCAATAAAGCGCGCGGTATGCAAATGGCTGTAAAGCTGGCCTGCAGCGGATTTGATCTTGAAAATGGAAACTAGGAGCGCCCGATGATATTGATGATTGATAATTACGACTCATTTACATTTAACATTGTCCAATACCTGGGGCAGATGGGTGAAGATGTCCAAGTTTATCGTAACGATAAAATCACATTAGATGGCATCCATCGGCTGAAACCGCAGGCGATTTTTTTATCGCCCGGCCCCTGTTCGCCACGCGAGGCGGGCATCACGGTCGATGTCATCCGCGAGTTTCATGCATCCGTTCCGCTTATGGGCATCTGCCTAGGACACCAGTCCATCGGCTTCGCATTCGGAGGCGAGGTTGTCCGGGCCGGACGAATCATGCACGGCAAAGTCTCGCCTGTTCGGCACGATGGTAAAACGATTTTTGCGGGATTGCCCAATCCCTTTACCGCCGGGCGCTATCATTCGCTTGTTGTGCGTCCCGAAACCCTACCGGCCTGCCTGGAAGTGACCGCCCAGACCGCCGAGAGAGAAATTATGGGTTTGAGACATAAAGAATTTCCGGTGGAAGGCATTCAATTTCATCCCGAATCAGTACTGACCCCACAAGGCAAACGAATTTTACGGAACTTTTTAAAAACACTTGGACGAAAGGAGTGTTCATGATGATTAAGGAAGCCATTGACAAGGTTGTGAGAGAAATCGATCTGCCGGAATCGGAAATGATGTTGGCAATGGGAGAAATCATGGAAGGCAGCGCTACACCCGCCCAAATCGGTGCGCTGATCACAGCACTGCGCATGAAGGGCGAAACGGTGGAGGAAGTAACCGGCGCCGCGCGCATTATGCGCCAGAAAGCCACCCGCGTGAATGCCTGCGCTACAACCATTGTCGATACCTGCGGCACAGGCGGCGACCAGCTCAAAACTTTTAACATTTCCACAACGACGGCGTTTGTTGTGGCAGCAGCGGGCATTATGGTCGCCAAGCACGGCAACCGGGCCGTTTCCAGCGGTTGCGGCAGTGCTGACGTTCTGGAGGCCTTGGGCGTCAACATCAGCGTCGATCAGGACATCGTTGAAGAGTGCATTCAGCAGATCGGCATCGGCTTTCTATTCGCGCCCAAACTGCACGGCGCAATGAAATACGCCATCGGCCCCCGCCGTGAAATAGGCATCCGTACCATCTTTAACATGCTGGGTCCGTTGACCAATCCGGCAGGCGCTACCGCTCAGCTTCTGGGCGTATATGATCCAAGGCTCACCGAAATGTTTGCCGACGTTTTGAAAAACATGGGAACAAAACGGGCGTTTGTTGTGCACGGATCGGATGGACTGGATGAAGTAACCATTACCGGCGAAACCCGCGTGGCGGAATTAAAAGACGGCATTGTTCGCACCTATAATATTCATCCGAGAGATTACATCGGGAAAACCTATCCACTGGAAGATATCCGCGGCGGTGACCCGGCTGTAAACGCTCAAATCACCCGTGATGTGCTCTCCAGCAAATCGGGCGCATGCCGGGATGTTGTGCTGATGAATGCCGCCCTGGCTATTGTAGCCGGGGGAAAAGCAGCAGACATGAAAGAAGGCGTTAAAGTTGCCGCTGACTGCATCGACAGCGGCGCGGCTGTGAAAAAGTTGCAGGCACTCATTGAAATGAGCAATAGTTGATTCCCTATGATTTTAGATCAAATTATTGAAACAAAAAAAGAAGAGGTGGCCTTGCTGAATAAAGCCACAACAATTTCCACCCTGAGGAGTGCTATTATGGATCTTCCAGCCTGCCGTGACTTCCGGACGGCCATCAACGGTAAGGCCTGCTCCATTATCGCCGAAGTAAAATCCGCCTCGCCCTCACGCGGCAAACTGGTTGAACAATTTGATCCACTCTCTCTCGCCAGAACCTATGAACAAAACGGGGCGGCAGCCATCTCCGTTCTGACCGACGAGAAATATTTTTGCGGCCATAAAAACTTTCTGACGCAAATTAAACGCGAGGTCGGCATTCCCGTCTTGCGCAAGGATTTCATTATCGATCCGATTCAGGTTTACGAAACAAGGGCCATTGGTGCGGATGCGATTTTGCTGATCGTCCGCGTTCTGGGAAAGGAACTTTATGAATTCATAACTCTTTCCAAAGAGTTGGATCTAAGTCCACTGGTTGAAGTCCACACACAAAGCGAACTGAACGTGGCGCTTGCCGCGGGTGCGGAGATCATCGGAATCAACAACCGCAACCTCGATACGTTTGTTACAGATATTAACACCAGCCGAGACCTTAAAAAACAAATTCCGGCCGGTAAAACCGTCGTAGCGGAAAGCGCCATTAAAGACCGCGCCGACATCGACTATCTGATGAAAGCAGGGATCAACGCCTTTCTGATCGGCGAGGGATTGGTGACAGCGCCAGACATCGGTAAAAAGCTGCAAGCGTTTATAGGGGAAGTTCAAAAATGATCCAAGTCAAGATCTGCGGCATAACGAATATCGAAAACGCGTTTAGCATAGCTGAAAGCGGCGTGGCAGCAGTAGGCTTTATCTTCTACCCGCCCTCTCTTCGTTATATAGAACCGAGAAAGGCCAGGGTCATCATTGACAAGCTCCCGCGCGCTTTAATAAAAGTCGGTGTATTTGTAAACGAAACAACCGAAGAAATAAAGAGGATCTACGAATATTGCAGTCTGGATATGATTCAGTTTCACGGAGATGAATCTCCTGACTTCTGCCGGCAATTTCCGAAAGACCACATCATTAAGGCACTGGAGTTGAAAACCGAAGAGGATATAAAAAGAGCTGACGCGTTTTCTGTTGCAGCCATTTTAGTGGATAGTCGCCGCACAGGCCTTTACGGCGGTACAGGAAAGACCTCCAATTGGGACATGGCCCGTCATATTTCGCAACCGTTGATTCTGTCCGGCGGCTTAAATGAAGAAAACGTTCTGGACGCGCTACAAAAGGTTCATCCCGCCGCGCTGGATATCAACAGCGGTGTGGAAACCGCTCCCGGGGAAAAAGATCCTGCGAAAATCGCGCGAATCATGCAAATCATTAAAGATGGAACAGCCGGCGACAAGACACCGCAAATATTTATTCGAAGGGAAAAGACATGAAAACACTGCCGGATAAAAATGGACATTTTGACATCTTCGGGGGGCGCTATGCCGCCGAAACACTGATGCCCGCACTGCTCGAGCTCGAACAGGCCTATGGCAAAGCCAAAAAAGATAAATCCTTTGACAAAGAGTTTGACTGGTATCGGCGTGAATATGCCGGTCGTCCTACGCCGCTTTATTTGGCCAAGAGGATGACACAGGCTTTAGGTGGCGCAAAAATTTATCTGAAGCGGGAAGATCTGAATCATACCGGTTCCCATAAAATCAATAACACATTGGGACAGGCGCTTTTGGCCCGTCGTATGGGCAAGAAGAAAGTCATTGCTGAAACCGGAGCGGGGCAACACGGCGTGGCCACTGCTACCGTCGCAGCGCTCTTCGGCATGGAATGTAAAATATTCATGGGCGAGGAAGATATCCGCCGTCAGGAACCCAACGTCTTTCGCATGAAAATTCTGGGGGCGGAAGTGGTGCCGGTCAACAGCGGCACAGCCACGCTCAAAGATGCGATGAACGAAGCGATGCGTTATTGGGTGGGAAGCGTCCGCGACACCTTTTATATCATCGGCACCACCGCCGGGCCTCACCCCTATCCCATGATGGTGAGAAATTTCCAGTCGGTCATCGGCCTGGAAATCAAAAAGCAGCTGGCCAAAATGGAAGGCCGGAATCCCGATGTGCTGGTGGCCTGTGTAGGCGGTGGTTCCAACGCCATGGGAACGTTTTACGCGTTTCGCAGCGAAAAGAACGTGGCGATGTTCGGTGTGGAGGCGGCGGGTCTGGGTATGAATACGAAGGAGCATTCCGCCAGTATCAACGGGGGGCAAGTCGGTGTCCTGCACGGTAACAAAACTTATCTGCTTCAGGATGAACACGGGCAAGTGCGTGACGCGTACTCCATTGCGGCGGGGCTCGATTATCCCGGGGTGGGACCGGAGCACGCTTATTTTGCCGCAACTGGCCGGGCAACCTATGTCACTGTTACAGATGACGAAGCTGTTGAGGCATTTTCTTTCCTGTCACGTCATGAAGGGATTATTCCGGCGCTGGAGAGTTCGCACGCGATTGCCTACGCCATGAAAGTCGCGCCGCAAATGAAAAAAAATGAAATCATTGTGATTTGTCTGTCTGGACGCGGCGACAAAGACGCCCAAACAATCATAGAAACCATGTGAGGAAGATATGGGACGAATTGGAGAAAAGTTTGAATCATTGCGCGCCAGGAATGAAAAGGCGCTGATTGTTTATTTGACGGCCGGCGACCCGTCGCTGGATGTTACTAAAAATTTAATTCTCAGCCTCCAAGCAGCGGGCGTGGATATTATAGAAATCGGCGTTCCCTTTTCCGACCCGACGGCCGACGGCCCGGTCATTCAGGCTGCCTCGCAGCGTGCGCTCAAAACCGGCACGACCTTGCAGGGCGTCCTTGATCTAGTCGCCGAGATTCGCCGGATGTCGCAAATTCCTATCCTGCTTTTCGGTTACTTCAATCCGATTTTTACCTATGGTGTGGAAAAATTTGCGAAGGCCACGCAGACAGCCGGTGTGGACGGCGTTCTGGTTGTTGATCTTCCCCCGGAAGAGGCACAAGAGTTAAGGATTCATACAGATGCTGCGGGGCTGGATTTTATCTCGCTTGTCGCGCCGACAACCGGCAAAGGCAGACTGAAAACCATCATAAAAACTGCCACCGGATTTCTCTATTACATTTCCATCACGGGTGTGACCGGCACCGCCGCACC
>CAZOPH010000082.1:0-7327 GCA_964581635.1 uncultured Smithella sp. | reverse complement strand
TCACAATCGCGTCATTGGCGTCGTATTTTGACCAATCTCTTGTTAATATTTTCAGATCATAGTCGCCTACTTTCTCGCACAAGGTTGTTCCTGGAAAAGGCGCAAGATAATGATAGCCGTAAAATATATCCAAACTTCTGGCAAACGCATCGGTTCGTTTCAGCGTATCTTTCGTTTCACCCGGCAATCCGACCATGAAGGAAGCGTGAGCCAGCATACCCGCCTGCTTACACATCCTGACCGCGTTTTTCACCTGCTCAAGTTTAATACCCTTGCGAACTCTTTTCAGCATTTCCGGACATCCCGATTCGACACCAAAACTGATGCCGTCGCATCCCGCGGCAACCATCGCATCAAACATTTCCTGGTTCACGGTATCTACACGGGCAAAAGCACTCCAAGTGAATTTTAAATTTCGTTCTTTGATACCGTTGCAAATCTCTTTGACCCGGTTCGTATCCGAAGCAAAAAGGTCGTCGGCAATGTTGATACGCTCAAATCCCAGATTGAGAATCTGTTCCATTTCATCGAGCACCAGATCCGGATTGCGACGGCGCACCTTCGATCCGACCATCTTCCGTCCCAGGCAAAAAATGCAGCCATGAGGACATCCGCGACCGGTAATCATGCTAACCGGATAACCCAACGCCCGATAACGTGAGATGGGCAACAAGCGCCGCGCAGGCAAAGGAATGCGATCAACATCCACGATAAAAGCTCTTTTGCCGTTGTTGACGATTTCACCATCCATCCTGTAAGCGATACCCTGGATACAACGCCATTTGTTTTTCTGCCGGATGAGCGGTGCGAATTCAATAATCGTATCATCCGCCTCACCGATAAAGATCACATCGATTTCCTGATATGTTTGCAGCGTTTCTTCTACAGTAAATGAAACATGCGGCCCGCCCATCATCGTGAGAATATCCGGATTGATGCTTTTAACATCGCGCAGAATTCGCTGTGCGTCATAAAAATTCATCGTGACCGAACCCGCGCCCACAGCGTCCGGCTGAAAGTCGGCCAGCTGCCTGGCCAGCTTCTCTTTAGAATAACAGGAGATGATATAGTCGAAAACACACACTTCACAGCCTGCCGCTTCGAAGGCTGCGGTGACATAAGCGATGCCCAGCGGTGGTGAGGGATACTCCTCCAGGGGATAAGGGGCGGCAATGATTGCAACGCGCATGGTCAATCTCCCCTGCGAGGGACAAGCAACGATCGAAGCCAGCCTGCCAGCGTGTTGTCTTTCATCATATCGCGATCGATCATTTCAAATTCTCCGGCCAGTTTGGCGGGATCAGAAAGCCACTCCATCCTGGTCTTTAAGGGTTTAGACGGATCCAAATATTTTAGAACCGTTGCCGGGTTTCCGGCGGCAATAGCATTTGCCGGAATATCTTTTACAACGATCGAACCAGCGCCTATAATAGCGTTATCACCGATGGTCACTCCCTTACATATAATAGCACTTTCACCAAGCCAGACATTATTGCCGATACGAACCGCTTGCGTTTTACCTACCGGCAAACTGCGATCGTACAAATCATGCCAATCGGAATCGCTAATACTGACATTTTGTGCCGTCATACAGCCATCACCTATTGTCACGGAGGTGGCAGCCATTATTCTTGTGCCCGGACAAATTAAGCAACATTGGCCGATTTCAATTTTTCCTGAACCCTTCCAAACAGGCCATACCGTAAATCTCACTTTTTTATCCGGGGTACCAATGACCGTTGAATAATCTCCTAAAAAAACCGGGCCGCCGAATACTTCTACCTGCCAAGGTTTCATAAAAACCAAACCACGACCAAAATATTCGAATTGAGGGGCTAGAAAATATTGTGCATACCTCTTCTGAAACTTGTTATAGAAACGTTTAATGTAGTATGGACGATGATCCTTCTGCAAAGTATTACTCTTTTCAAAATAATTTATCGGGCAATTTCATTCAAAAAATGAACCGTTGGAGAAATGCGGTAAGATTTTCAGAAAATTACGGTTGCCGTTCTTGCCAAAAATGATGATTAAATATTTTTGCGGCTGGGGTGATACCATTTAAGGCATCCCAAGCCATCAGAACCGCCGCCGCCGTCCAACCGGTTTTTTCTTCCGGCCAGATCACACTGTCGGGAAACGTCACACCCATCCAGTAAGAACCGTCGGAATTGCGTTTATCGCCCAGCCAGCTGAAAATTGTCCTTGCTCGGTTCTCGTCTCCGATAGCAGCCAGCGTGAGGACGAACTCCGATGTTTCGGCTATTGTAACCCAGGGACGGTCACTGACGCAGCGCACCCCCCAGTCGGGTACCACAAATTTATCCCAGAGATGATCAATCCGTTTCTTGGCCTCGTCGCCGTTGATAGCTCCGCAGAGAATCGGGTAATACCAATCCATCGAAAAACGCGACTTGATCATATTAAAAAGATCGGGCCGGTTGCGAATGGTTTCGCCCAGAAGCTCTTTGGCATTCTGCCAACTGGGCCGCTTAATTCCCAGCACTTCGGCAACGGCCAGCGCGCACTTGATACTCATGTAAATCGAACTGCACCCGGTCAAAAGCGCCATCTTATCGATGAGGCCGTCCCGGTTTCTGGCCCAGTAGATTTCGCCATCAGGCGCCTGCATGTTGATCGCGTATTGGATGCCGCGCAACACCGACGGCCACATGGTTTTGAGAAAATCAACATCACCCGTGATGAGATAGTGATGATAAACGCCCACGGCAATATAGGCGGCAAAATTTGTTTCTTTCGTCGAATTGATAATGACGCCATCTTTGGTTTCCGACCACCAGCTGCCGTCAGCCAGCTGCGTTGAAACCAGCCACTGATAAGCGCGCTCGGCCTGGCTGAAATATCCGGCAATACTCAAACCCATTGCGCTTTCGATATGATCCCAGGGATCCGTTTTACCGCCGACAGACCAGGGAATCTCGCCATTGTCCTTTTGCAAGGCGGCGATAAAATCGGCGACTTTCTCTACCTCGATGGGTTTAATCGCTTCGCTTAATGATACGTTCAATTCCATAGTCTCAGCCTTTTTTCAGATAAAACACGATACTCTTACCGATCAGCGGATTCAATAATTCTTCCAGAATCCGCACCGAACGCGGCCTGCTCATAATATCCCATTCCAGGAACTTTCTATAATAGTGCACAAACACGTTGCTTTCATTATTGGAACCTACCAGGCATTTGATCCACCAATAGGGCGCATGCAACGCATGTCTGTAATTGATCTTCCAGCACAGGAATCCGTAATTTGTCAACATCTCTTTGAGTTCTTTCTTCTTATAAATACGGATATGTCCGCCTTCATTACTATGATATTCAGTAGAAATCAGCCAGCAGATTCTTTCCGAAAAATAGCGTGGTACGCTGACGACTAAGTTTCCATGCGGTTTGAGCACGCGAACCAGTTCGGAAAGTGCTTTTTCATGTTCGGGAATGTGCTCAAGAACTTCCGAGCAGATCACACAATCGAATGACGCGTCGTCAAAAGGAAGCGCGTTGATATCCGCCTGTATAATTTGATAGTCGGAAGAAAGAGCGTCGGGCATGTTTTTCAGGGCGGCCAGCGCATCTGCCACATCTTTGGCGTTACGGTCGATGCCGACAATTTTCAAATCCGGCAGTTTGGCCAGAGCACGCAAATGCCTCCCGCTGCCGCATCCGGCGTCCAGTACCACAGAGCCCGGTTTTAATTGCAGTTCATGAAAATCGACGGTAACCATTTATTGCCTCACGATAGACTTCGACCACTTCTTCGGCTGCTTTCTTCCAGCTGAAAACCGAATGGACGCGATGAAGTCCGGCCTGCGCATATTTTTTTCTTTCGTCGGGAGCATTCAACAAAAATGTAATGGCACCGGCCAGCGCTTTTGCGTCAGCGGGTGGAACAATCATTCCCGCATCTCCCACCACTTCCGGCAGAGCACCGCCAGATGTGGAAATCAGCGGCACGCCACTGGCCATCGCCTCGGCGGCGGGAATGCCAAAACCTTCATAAAGCGACGGCACAACGGCAATCGTTGATTGAGCGTAGTAATCGGCAAATTCCTCATTTTCAATACGTCCGGTAAAGTGGACAATGTCATGCACGCCCAGTTTGGCCACCAGATTTTCAATAATGCCGTCCTTCTTGGGCTGGCCGATAACCGTTAACTTGATCGGCTGTTTCTTCCGAATCTCCGCTACCGCCTCCAAAAGAAATTTGAGACCCTTTAAAGGCGTGTCCGCGCTGTTGGTTACGATGAGCGAATTTTCCGGTCTCGGGCCGTTTTGTTTGGGATAAAAAAATTCGTTATTGATGCCGTTATGCACAACGCGGAATTTATTTTCGTCCAGGGAGAATTCTTTAGCTATGTCTTTTTTTGTGAATTCCGACACCGTGATGATATGGGAAAAGTTTTGCGCCACTTTCAACTGCATATTGATAAACGAGTACCAGCGGTGAACACGAAATTTTTGGCGGAACGTTTTGGCCACTTTGTATTCTTCTTGCCGGTCCACTGTGATCGGATGATGAATCGTGACGAGGGTTGGCATGACCTTTTGTGCAAGCCTCCCGATTCCATAAGCGAGACACTGGTTGTCATGAACAATGTCATAATCGTTTTTGTGCTTTTTCAGATAGGCATAAACCCGCTCGCCGAAAGTAAAAGGCTCCGGGAAACTACCCGTACAGACATTTAAGAATTCATACATATTAATCGGATTAGCCAAATCGCGCAGTCTTTCCGGCCAGAAAAGATGATCCGCAGAATAGAGATCGAGACTGGGCATTTTAATCAGGCGCACATTATCGTCCAGATGGGGATAAGGGGGCCCGGAAATAACATCCACCAGATGTCCTTCATCGGCTAATGCCTTGCTTAAATGCTTGATGTAAACACCCTGACCGCCGCATGTGGGATTACCCCGATACGTCAGCAGACAGATATTCAGCGGCCTTGAACCTGAATTTTTCTTCACGCACTGGCCCTCTGAACAATCTTTTGAGAATTTTCAAACATGATGATGATTTCTTTCTCGGACAATCCCGCACCACGGGCTATATTCGTGGCCATTGTACGGCCGACATAATCACCCGGTGCATGAGCGTCGTTATTCAACACCAGTTGTGCGTTACATTTTCTGGCCATTTGAACGACGTGGCCATTGCTGAAGCTATGACCTCGGCGGGTGGTAATTTCAAGAAAGATGCCTTTCTGTACAGCAAGATTAACTTCTTCTTCAGTTATGAGGCCCGGATGGGCAAGAATATCAACACCGGCTTTAATGGCAGCCAGATTGGTACCGGCAGGTACGGGTTCCGTCAGGGTTTCCCCATGGACAACAACAATTTTTGCTCCCAATTTCCTGGCCTCCATTACCAGCAAGGCAAGATCGGAAGGATCAACGTGCGTCAATTCCAGACCCGGCAAAACCCGAATTTTGCCTTTTTCCGTTATCTTTGCACAAACCTTAATCATCCTGGGAAGAATGAAATCAATATTGGAACAATCGGCATGATCGGTAATGGCAATCGTCTTGTACCCGGCGGCAGAGGCCCGCTGGGCCGACTCGGACGGAATAAGCTCACCATCGCTAAAAATTGAATGGGTATGCAGATCAATCATTTCAAACATCTATCACCGGGATATCTAAAATTGTAAAACCTGTGGTCACTTAGCAAATTTAGAACCTGGAGTCAATAAAGATCATGACATAACTACCCGGTTAAAAGAAAGCATGTTCTTCGATCCGACACAAAATCGTCAAATAATGCTTTCCAATACGTTCATTTTCCCATCTGCCCATTCTTTGCCGAGCCCGACAAATTAATACTGAACCGCCCTCCTCTACTTTCCTCTCTACCTGTATGTTTTTCCTTGACTTTGGTAATATGATTTTGTTATTGGTCGTCCACTTGTCTCACAATAAAAAATTATTGTTTGAATCATCTTGTCCAATCTATTTCTACAAGGAGAGTATGTTATGGAAATTAATAAGGTTTGTGTTTTGGGTGCCGGTTTAATGGGTAACGGTATAGCGCAGGTTTGTGCTCAGGCGGGTTATGAGGTTGCCTTGCGCGATATTGAACAAAAATTTGTTGATGGTGGGATGAATACGATTAAAAAAAATCTTGGCCGCGATGTTGAAAAAGGAAAGATGACGCAGGATCAAATGAACGCGATTATGGCACGTATTAAGCCAACGTTGGATTTGAAGGAAGCGGCTTCCGGGGCGGACATCGTTGTCGAAGTTGTCATTGAAGTCATGGACGTCAAGAAAAAAGTATATGCCGAACTCGAATCAGTTGTCCCCAAACATTGCTTGTTTTTCACGAATACGTCGGGGCTGAGCATTACGGAAATGGCGGCCGTGACGGGAAGACCAGACCGCTTTATCGGCACGCATTTTTTCAATCCTGTCCCGGTGATGCGCCTGCTGGAAATCATCCGCGGTCATCAAACTTCCGATGAAACGCTTGAGGCTGCAAGACAATGGGGTAAAAAGATCGGCAAAGACGTCATCATTGTCAAAGAAGCACCGGCATTTGTTGTGAACAGGATTCTCTGCACGATGCTCAACGAAGCCTTCTTTGTTCTGGACGAGGGCTTGGCCTCGGCTGAAGATATTGACAAAGGCATGGTCTTGGGATGCAATCATCCGATAGGACCGCTGGCGCTGGCCGACCTTGTAGGCAATGAAACGTTATTACGAGTCGTTGAGGGATTGCAGAGGGAGCTGGGCGATAAATACCGTCCCGCACCTATTTTGAGAAAGCTGGTCCGCGCCGGAAATTTCGGACGAAAAACCGGCAAAGGGGTTTACGACTACAGCAAAAAATAATTTATCCTCAGAATGATGTTTCCAATGCCGTCACGGCGGTTTAAATATTAAGGAGAAACTTTTATGAATTTCGAACTGACAGAAGAGATGAAAATGTTGAAGGAAATGGCCTATAAATTTGCCGTGGCGGAAATCGGTCCGATTTCTCAGGAATGCGACGAACATGAAAGATATCTGCCGGAAATTCGAATCAAGGCGGCCCAAAATGGTCTGGTCGGCGCATGGATTCCGGATCAATATGGCGGGTCCGGTGCCGGTATTCTAGGCAATACCATTATAACGGAAGAAATCTCCAAAGTTGATATGGGTATCGGCCTGAATATTGTCGCCTCGGGTTTCGGCTGCGAATCCATTCTCAACTACGGCACCGAAGAACAGAAAAAGACCTATTTACCTCCGGTATGCGAAGGGACGAAAGTCTGCGCCGGTGCTTATACCGAACCGAATGCCGGAACGGATGTTTCCGGTTACAAAACCCGGGCCG
>CAZOPH010000081.1:0-7487 GCA_964581635.1 uncultured Smithella sp. | reverse complement strand
CCCATTAAAAAAGGAGGAGGATTATGAGCGTTTATAAAGTCATCGAAATTATCGGAAGCAGTAAAAAATCATGGGAAGACGCCGCTAAAAATGCAGTTGAATCAACGGCCAAAAGCCTGGAAGAAATAAGGATTGCTGAAGTAAAAGAACTCGACATGAGAGTGGAAAAAGGCAAAGTTGTTGAGTATCGGGCGAAATTAAGCGTGTCCTTTAAGTTTGATAAAAAACGCGTGATCGAAGATCGCTCCTCTCTTTTGATAGGGCGAAAGTCTTTATTGTAAAAATATCATTCCATCTAGATAATTAGCCAGACTTTCTGCGGTCGAACTTCCTGCCGCGGCAAATGAAGCACGCGGCAAAAAATATTTATGCCTACCATAGTGACGGCATGCATGCCGTCACTCATCTGTATTGTTGTCCATGACATACCGACCTCAACGACGATACAGTATTTCAACTCGCAATCATTGCCCTGGAAAAATTATTTGACAAACGAAGAGATGTGTGATTTTTTGCGAATCACCTGAAATCATTCTGTACGTCAATTCCCATGGACTTTTATCCGTCAACGCACTCTTAACCTCTGTGAGGTGGTATATGGTAGCTGTTGTCATAAACCTAGTATCTAACTAGGAAGATGGAAAAACAGCTTAACGGCTGACTCCCCAGAGGCCCGGAGAGGAACAATATGGCAGTAAGGAATTTTCTGAAAAAATCAATGTATTGGCTGGCAGTTTTTCTGTGTATCCTCTCCATCGAGAGCGTATCAGAGTCGCTCGACTATCAGCCTGCAACCGCTATTCACGGCGAACATGTGCAGATCAACGGCATGGGGATGGCGGATGTTTCCCAGCGTACCCTTTGGGAACTGTCGGCAACCCGGATAGAAAAAATCGGATATCTCACCCCCACGCACTCTCACCGAACGGATCCTCAAAACGTGAGCGGGGAAGTGACCGCCAGCTGGTATGGACCGGCACATCACAACAAGTTGACGGCCAGCGGACAGAAATTCAACATGCACAAAAACACCCTTGCCCACAGGACATTACCCCTGGGAACCAAGGTTCGACTTATCAACCCCTCTAACGGCAAGTCCGTCGAAGGGGTTGTTAATGACCGGGGACCCTATGTCAACGGCCGGGATGTTGATGTTTCCTATGCTATGGCCAAGCAACTTGGCTTCGTCAAGAGGGGAGTCGTGAAACTCGACATGGAGACGATATAGGTGTCTGGAAAAGACTATCCAATGGACCGACAAGACTCACGGCGCGCTTTTCAATGCGCGTGGCCTCAAGAAATTCGCTTTCCGCACGTCGGCATGAGCCGAGGTGTGTCGATTAGGCCCGCAGAAAAAGATTTTTTTCAAATGACAACCATTCAAAATAGCAGAATTCTAGCTTAACCTGTGATACAAGCATCCTGGACAGATCATCATGGCGGGCGAGTATATCGAAAAGATGACAACGGTTCGCTGTCAATAATAAATTAACTATCTTCAAAGCGCAGGAATGGAATCACGAATATGTCAGGAAAACGTCAGCAACCGTCGTCGAGCTTAGCCAGCAACTTAAACCTACCGAAAATGAGTAGCCCTGCGGCAACTGCAGAGAAAAATGTGGATCCTCGCATATGTGGATTATTAGACGCAGTGCGGCGCGGATGGTACCAGTTAGGAACAGGAGAGCTATTCCCTGGTTTAAAGGTTACCAGCGACGATATTGTTTTGGATGCCGGATGTGGTGAAGGAAACGCCATACTTTTTTGCGCAAAACAAGGTGCTCATGTTGTTTTTTCAGATGTCGATGCGACAAAAATTAAGGCGCTAATCCAGAAAGCTAATGAATCCCCGGCAAGAAAAGTTGAGGGTTTCGTTAGCGATACAATGCCCTTGCCGCTACCGGATGAGTATGCGACTAAAATCCTGTCGACGGAGATGTTGGAGCACACATCAAAACCTGAAATGGTTTTGGCGGAGCTTGTCAGAGTGGGTAAACCTGGCGCTCAGTTTTTAATCACAGTTCCTGATTCCCGATCCGAAATGCTGCAAAAAACTGTGGCAAACCCTGTATATTTTTTAGAGCCGAACCACATTCAGATTTTTGATAAAGAAAACTTCGTCCGGCTGGTGGAAAATTCAGGATTAAAAGTGGAAAGATATGATACGTGGGGTTTCTATTGGACTGTCTTTATGTCATTGTTTTGGATAGTTCATCAGCAGGAAAATTTTGATAGTCCCATCTTGGACTCTATCAAGCCTCCCTATCATCCTGTTTTGCAGAGTTGGTCAAATACTTGGGCGGGATTGATGGAATTGAGTGGCTCTGAAAAACTTTTAGAGTCCTTCGATAAATATCTACCAAAAACCCAAGTGATCATTGCAAGGAAGAAGTTGATCCGTTAATGGGATTTTCTAATTCGCATGCGTGAGAAATCAAATCTTTTTTTCATTCATGAGCAATGTTAAATTTCATAATTCAAATAGTAAGCTTCATTCGTCACATTTGCTGAACGGTACATTATTGACACAAAAACTAGCCTTGCAACATCCCGCTTGTCTTTGTGCACAATAAATATTGCTGATGATTCCTATCATATCCATCAAATAATCCCGATAGTATTTTCCTGTTGAAACAGATAATTATGTTGAAAAACTGCCTCGTTTAAATTACAGATAAAAAATAATAAAGGTGCCGCCGTGAAGAAGCAAAACTTATTTTGGATGATGTTCCGCTTTGTCGTTATGATGGTTGCCGTTCTTTCTCTGATGGCCTGCGCCCATCATCCCTCTATCTTTAAAATGAAAACAGCTGTCCTGTTGTCGACCCATAAAAATGTCACGCCCGAAATAAGCCAGGCGATACTGGTCATGGAAGACCGTTTTCTTTTTATGCATTCCACGAAGGTTTATGCCATGGAAAAGTCAGATTTGACTTGGCGGCAGGTCATGGCACCCATGAACGCAGTCGTCGGCAGAAATGGCTTTGCGCCGGTAGGCGAAAAACGGGAAGGAGACGGACGAACGCCCTCCGGACTTTACCGGCTCGGAACAGCTTTTGGATATGCTGAATCAGCCGTCACAAAAATGCCCTACCGTCAGGCACTGGCTGATGACCTGTGGATTGACGATCCGAACGCTCCTGACTATAATATTTGGGTCAAACAAGGCCAGACCCAGGCTAATTCTTATGAGAAAATGAGACGGGATGACAATCTTTATCAATACGGAATCGTCATTGCCTACAATAGCCATCCCGTCATAAAGAATCACGGCAGCGCGATTTTTATTCATGTTTGGGCAGGTGCTGAATCCACGACGGCAGGATGTGTCGCCGTGTCTGAGGAAGACATCCTGAAAATTCTTGCCTGGTTGAATCCGGAGACAAATCCCGTCATTCTCATCAACCCTGAGCCGCTATAAAAAGGAGGATCAATCCATGACATGTAAAATAACTCATGCCGCGCTGCTGGCGATGGTTCTGCTGTTTGCTATTCCTCCCCCAGTATCGTATTGCGCCGATACCATGCCGGATACCTTCGTCGATATTGAAACCGTTATTCCTGATATCCTCCTGGATATCCGTTATTTCGGCGAGCATAATTTTCTCGGCCAAAACGTGGACGGCTACCTGGCGCCAAAGTGCATCCTGACCAGGCAGGCGGCCCAGGCACTGGCCGAAGCACAAAAAGATCTGACACCATTTTCCATGAGTCTGAAAATATACGACTGTTACCGTCCTCAGCAGGCCATTGATCACTTTGTGCGCTGGGCCAAAGATATTAATGATACCAAAACAAAAAAAGAGTTTTATCCCACAGTGGACAAACAGAATCTTTTTCGCGATGGATATATCGACAGCCGGTCCGGCCACAGCCGGGGCAGTACGGTGGATCTGACCATTGTGGCGCTGCCGGCGCCTATTCAACCATCCTATACCACAGGAGAACCTCTTGCGGAGTGTTTTCTGCCCGCGGGTGTTCGCTTCGCGGACAACTCGCTGGATATGGGCACGGGCTTTGATTGCTTTCATGAACTGTCGCAACCGGAAAATAAAAATCTCGGCCCGCAGCAAAGAAGCTATCGCCTGCTTTTAAAAATACTGATGGCAAAACACGGATTCCGAAGTTATGAAAAAGAGTGGTGGCACTTTACGCTCAATAATGAACCCTATCCCGACACATATTTTAATTTCCCGGTAAAGTGATAAATATGAAAAGAAATATGCCGCCATTTTTGAAGTCCTACGGATTTTCGATCCTTCTGATCATTGCCATCCTGATCGGCGCTCTTCTAGGCATCATCTTTAAAAAAGACGCGGTCATGTTCAAGCCGCTGGGTGATATTTTTTTAAACCTGCTTTTTACGGTCATTGTGCCGCTGGTTTTCTTTTCCATCTCATCCACCGTAGCCTCCATGACCAACCTTAAGCGTCTGGGAAAAATTCTCTCGGTGATGATCCTGATTTTTGTGATCACAGGCATCATCGCGTCGGTGGTCATGCTTGTCGCTGTCATCTTCTTTCCTCCCGCTTCGGGTGTAAACATTCCCATGCCGACAACGGCAGACGTTCAGCAGATCAAGACGGGAGATCAAATCGTCCGGGCATTCACTGTTTCGGATTTCCCTAATATTTTATCCAAAAATAACATGCTTGCTCTAATCACCTTTTCTATTTTGGTCGGATTGGCCGCGTCCGCCGTGGGAAAGAAAGGAAAAGCCTTTACCGGATTTCTGACTTCGGCAAACGATGTCATGATGAAGTTGATATCCTTCATTATGTATTATGCACCGGTTGGTCTTTGCGCCTATTTCGCCTACCTGGTCGGCGTCTTCGGCCCGGAGCTTCTGGGTTCTTACGCGCGCGCAATGGCCGTATATTATCCAACGGCCATTTTGTATTTCTTTCTAGCCTTTACGTTGTACGCCTTTATCGCCGGCCGTACATCCGGCGCGACAGAATTCTGGAGCAACATTATTCCGCCATCCGTCACAGCGCTGGCAACCGGCAGCTCCATGGCGACAATTCCCGCCAACTTACAGGCGGCGGATAAGATTGGCGTGCCCAAAGATATCAGCGAAGTCGTCATTCCTATCGGCGCAACGATACACATGGAAGGATCGTGTCTGGCCGCTGTGTTGAAAATCGCATTCCTTTTCGGCATTTTTCAGATGCCATTTTCCGGCATCGATACGATGCTGACCGCCTTGGGCATCGCCCTTCTGACTGGCGTGGTCGTCAGTGGCATTCCCGGCGGCGGCACCATCGGCGAGCTTTTGATTTTATCCTTATATGGTTTTCCTCCCGAAGCATTTCCGCTCATCACGATGATCGGCACCTTGGTGGATGCGCCTGCCACAATGGTTAATGCCGTGGGCGATAATGTTTCGAGCATGATGGTCGCGCGAGTACTGGGAGGGGGAAAATGGATGGAGCAGAAAGAGTGACATGTCAGAGATTAGATGTTTGGCATTAAGATCATTCAAGGAGGATGTATGAAAAAAGTTCTTCTGATTGTTGGATTAACCATTTTAGTCGTCATTACGGCAGGCGGTATTTATTTCTGGAAAGCCTACCAGGACTTTATGACGGTTGAAACCGTCTCGCATGATCCCCAATTAACTATCTACATCGGTGGCGGAAACTCCATTGTCCTGACTTCCGAAGACGGTGCAAGTGCGCTGATCGTCGATACCAAAATGAGAGGTGCAGCTCAAATCCTTAAAAATCAAGTCAAGGCCAAAGACATCACGATTGTCAACACACATGACCACTTTGATCACGTTGGCGGGAATGCACTTTATCCGCGGGCCAGGATCATCGCCGGTGAATACACCAGAGAGCAGTGGGATGAAGATTCCGGCAAGACCAGCCGGTATCCGGATGTCACGCTAAAGTCCGGTGAAGAAAGAATGATGAAGATTGGCAGTGAAACCGTGCATATCTTCAACACCGGCAGGGCGCATACCTGGAATGACATAGTTGTTTATCTGGAAAACCGGAAGCTCCTTGTCACGGGTGATCTGATTTTCAATCATTGGCATCCGGCACTCCTTGCCAAAAGCGGCACGCAGGTGGCGTCCTGGATTAACGCAATTGCCACTCTGTCTAATAAATATGAAGTCAAAACGCTCATCCCCGGCCACGGACCAGTCGGTGATCAAAAGACGCTTACCACAATGAAAGACTATTTCGTTTTGATCGGTGATTCTATCGGCAATAAAGAAAAACAGACGGCTTTAAAAGAAAAATATATAAACTATATCACGATTCCAGGCATGTTCAGCTTTAATAATACACTGAAATTCATCGAACACGAGAAGAGCAGCAAAAAAGATTAGACTGACTCTTTTTCAGATCTGACGACCTGATGACCTGATGACCTGAAGGTCACACGAGGTTACACGAGGTCACACGAGACCATACAAGGTTACACGAGGTTACTTAAGGAGCCGTGAGGCTCACAGACATTCTTTGCGAAGTTATTGTATTCAATATCTTTAAGTTTTGCTTTTGCGCAGCACCAGACGGATCGCAATATAAGGGAAGAGGAAAAAGACAAACGCAATAATCTTCAACGTCGCCGTGCCGATATAGAAAAACCAGTTTAAGTCATACCATTCCAGATCAAACCATTGGGAATGCAGCTCATAAACAAATCCGCCCGCGAACACAAAGAAGATAAACCAGACGAAAAGTAAAGCGATGGTCATCAAAAAGCACCGGATCAGAATGTCGGCTACACGCTCTAAAAACAAATCCTGTTCTTGCCCGGTCATTAAATCCTCCCTGCCTCGTCATTTCTTTAAACGCATGTCGGCCTGAATGCCGGCCACTTCTTTTTTAATTTTTTGATACGCTAGAAAGCTGTGTAAAAACCACCCGAGAGCAAAACCCATACCCAGCACAAAAAAAATCAGCAGGGCAAGAGACAAGGAAATTGACCAAAAGATAATACTGACAGTAACAGCAGACACATTTTGTGTGATAAAAATGACGGCAAGGCCAGCCACAATGATCAGCAGCATTATCTTAAAATTCACTTCATGACCTCCCGGCGGAGCAATGACAATTGGATTTAAACTTTTAATAAACAAAAGACTTTTATAAAATGTACTCCATGTTCCCAGTGAATGCAATGTTAATTTCGCCGTCCGGGTTTCCTTCGCTAAATGTTACATCCATTAGGTAAAGACATGCAGACAACGCCCGGATAACAAAACCGTGTTGAGATGAGCAAAAAAATCCCCGCGGGCGAAAACCTGCGGGGATTTAAATTTTTCTCAGACTGAAAGTGGTTAGATTATCAATCTGTTTTAGAACGTCAGCGTCAACTTATTGATGACCAGAAAATCATTATTGATGTCGTTGTCACCATTGGTTCCCTTATAATAATCACCGGTGAAGAGATAACCCATACCCAGCATATACGACAGGTTATTGGTGATTTTGTATGTGCCGGTCAGATCCACTTCAAAACCATAATCT
>CAZOPH010000080.1:0-7501 GCA_964581635.1 uncultured Smithella sp. | reverse complement strand
AAGATTCTTAAACCGTTCATCGGGTGTTCTCAAAATTTTCATGCGCCTGCCTCCTTATCGTAGTAAGTTACGTGAAGTTGAAGTAGCGTCGATATTAAGATCGTTGATATGAGCTGACGGTTAGCACCCTTTGCATCCCATCTTATTCTTTGGTATCGGGAAGACGTCGGGATTATATGAAGAATGATCTTACGTGTCAATGGAATGTTGGAAGGTTGAAATGTTAAAAGGTTTCCACCGTTTCCCTCTCCAGAATCTTATGCTGCTGTTGTTTAGGCGCCTTGAAGGATTTGCTCAGCAGTGTTGCGCTGCAGGGGTTTCTCATATTCAGGGAGAAGCGATCAATGATGAAATTGTAAAAGGCTTTCAACTGGGCATATCTCAATCTGCGTGTTGATTTCGCCATGTTTCCGGTCAGGTTTTCCAGAAAATGAAAGATTTCATCAGAGGCAATGGTCTCCAGGTCTTTCTGTGCGTAAATCGCCTCAAATCTTTCCAGCAGGAGACGATAACTCTCAATGGTTCTTGGTTTATGGTTGGATTGAAGATAGTATTTGAACAACGTTATTGCTTCTTTTGTTATCATACTGCACCTCCCGTTCTTTGTTCGGTGAGGTCTTTGGGGATTTAATATTATAAGACTTTAGGCAGGATAAAATGGATGTAAAAATTGCTCAGGTTATAATCATATCCGTCGGTATGTGAAGAAAGTTCTTATTAATCCAAAGTTTTTGACCGCTGTTAGAATTGAGGATTCCAGACAGAAAAAGGGCAACGACCAAAGAGTAATTTGGTAAGTTGGATAGTTCAAGAATGAGTTCAAAAAATTTTTGAGAAAGAAATATATTTTAAAAATCATCAGATATATTCTGAAGGCAATTCAGTATTAACTTCAATTTTGTTTTACCTTACGATATCTGAGAGTTCGCAATACAGAATTATACGAATGAAAGAAATTCTTACGATTTCACAACTCAGGAATACTAGACTGCTAAATATGAACCCGCCCGCACTTCTTGCATTCGCCAGATATTTTTCACAACCCCATCTGTGCCATGTGGTACATTAATTTCCTTGCCCATCCCATGCGCATGAGAAATGCCTGAAATCCGAAGAACCCGGAAGGGGACAGGCGCTTGGATATCCAGAATAGCTTCGCTGCCGCCTGCGGAACCACATACATCTTTTCCTTTTTCACGGCATTGATCACCAAGCCGGCAATCATGTCCGGTGTCCACCTTGCATTGTCCATACTTGCCGTTGAGCACTTTCTCTGGAAATCATCCGTAAACCGCATCTTTTCCATGAGGTTCGTCTTGATGAAGGTAGGGCAAAGCACGCTCACCCCGATGTTGTGTGGGGCGAGTTCGCTCTTGAGCGTCTCTGTTATAGAGACGACGGCGGCTTTTGTCGCATTGTAAGGTGCCATTTCAGCGGAAGAAACGATGCCGGCTGCCGAGGCCACATTCACGATGTAGCCGCTCCCCTGTTTCTTCATCCTCGGGACAAAGGCATGGCAGCCATACACCACGCCCCAGAAATTGATGGAAACGATCCATTCCCAGTCCTTGATGGGGATGTCGCCCATGAATCCGATGGAGACGACACCCGCGTTGTTGATCAGGATGTCCACTTTACCCCAGGAATGGAAGCAGTGGTCTGCCATTCTCATGACGTCATCGAGCTTGGAGACATCGCAGAGGAATATCTCTCCCTTGCCTCCTAACTTATTAACCATCTCGCATGTCTCTTTAAGCCTTGCCTCGTTGATATCGGCCAGGAGTAGGGTGCACTTCTCCTTTGCCAGGGCAATCGCAATCGCTCTCCCTATGCCTGATGCCGCCCCGGTGATGACCGCTGTTTTTCCTTTGATGTCTCTCTTTGCCATGTATTCCCCCCTAATCGTCGATGAGATTTTTGGAATTGAACAGGATTGCCTCGTAGGACGGGATATACTGATACAGGTACGGCCACTTGCTCAGCTTTAGTCCGCGCAGTTCGTCGCATATCCTGTGGCCGCTTCCGATGTCCATGCTTGCTGTGCCGCCCAAGCCGATAGTCTGGCAATATTGAAGGGGGTTCACATAGAGATTCGCTTTCAGCGGAATGCCGTGCTTCATAGTGTGGATAATATATTTCGTGAGCCTGCCCCGAGATGTCTTCACATTCTTTCCCGTAAGCGACAAGATCCGCTGGCCGTTTTCCGCTAGCGTGCATGTCGAATGTCCATTTACATGGGTAAAGGAGATTTCGGCAATGAATTTCGGATACCCGGCCATTTCCACCCCACCCTTCCGCGCCCTTTCCGAGGTTACGGGAAGCTGTAGTATGTAGGCGGTGAAGCAGTTCTTCAGCATGTAAGAAAGAGAAGTCAGTCCGGGTATGGCCATCTTGCGGTAGGAGATGATCGCGCTGATGCTGAACTCGTTGTAGGGGCCGATGTCAGTTTTGCGGTACTCGAAGGCCGTGAACACCATCAGGCACCTTCCGGGGAACATTTCCACTGGATGCATGTCCGGTGAAGGGAGGTGCTTCTTCAGCTCTCCGGTAGAAGCCGTATAGATGGCGCTCATGCATGCGTTGTCATAATAGAAGATCGGTAGTTTGACGTCGTAATCCTTGTGCTCGATCTGATCGATGCCTTTGAAAAAATCGTTTCTGTCCAGTTCGGTTTTCATATCCTCGCCTCCTCTATGATTTTATCGATGTACTTCATTTTTTTCAGGCCGCTCATGCCCAGCAAGGATCTGGCCTGCCTTGCGTCTCTCATCCTCTTTTCCTGGCCGTAGTCTTTCATGTAGCCGTTGCCGCCCAGCAGTTGAACGCCTTCGGATGCCGCGCCGCAGGCCAACTCACTTATGTGGATTGCCGCCGCAACTGCAGGATCGTTCGCAGCGGGCGAGGCGGTATCATATGTGGAGCGAATGCCGGACAGGCAGCTTTTGGCGACATCTATCTGTATGGCGATCTCGGCAAGTTTCATGCGGACGCCGGACCATTCCACGATGTTGCGACCGCCCTGCCATCGTTGACAAGCATAGTCACGGGCCTCTTTGAAGCAACCCTGCATGATGCCAAGAGATAGCGCCGCAGCCGAGACGGACAGGGCTGAAAGCATCTTCCGGAAATAAATATTACCTGCGCCTTCAGTCCCGATAAGCAGAGCCGGTACATCCTTCAGGCTGACGTCCACGGCCTGGCAGGCCTGGAAGCCCAGGGTGAGGATCGGGTCTGACTTCATCACGCCCGCTGAAGATAAATCGATGAGATAGTAGGAAAAGCCTTTGTCCTTTTGCCTTGCTCCGGCTGCAACAGCGTATCGGGCCATGCCGCCTAGCGCGAGAAAAGGAAGTTTTCCATTCAACAAATGTTTGCCGTTACCGCTGACTTCAGGAAATTCTATTTCCTCGGGCGAAGTGTAGGATTGGAATGCCAGGGGGGTGCCATCCGGCCCTGTGGCGAGTTCATAAATGGATTGGCAGCGCTCTTCGTCAATCACCGCGGCGGCAGCTATGATTTCCAGCGCAGCGGCATGGGTAAAAAGTATGGCTGCCATACCCGCATCAATGGCGCCAATCTCTTCTACAATGCCCGCGAGGGCGGATGAATCAAGCCCGGAGCCGCCCCAATTCACGGGAAGGTTGATGCCGAATAGCCCGGCCTCTCCGGCCATCTTCACCACCCCGGTCACTTTACGACGGTAAGGATATTCATGTTCGTGTACATGCTCCAAGAGTTCTTTTCTGGCAAAGCTGCGTGCCAGGTCATGGAAAGCCCTGAGTTCTTCATTTTGTTGTACACATGCTGACTGGTTCATGGTTTTCCTCCTTGATTCTCATTCAAATACCCGGACACCGGGCATGTTGTGTGCGATGTGATGGGCAAAGAGATTGATTCTGTTAACTTCGTTAGTGCCCTCGTAAATTTGGAGCAATTTTGCATCCCTGAGCATTTTTTCCGTACCCGCATCGTTGCGTGTTCCATCCGCGCCCATGAGATCAATCGCTTTTGCGCAGTTGGCCACTGCGATATCAGTGCACGAGAACTTGGTTAGGGCGCCCAGCCCTGACATATGCCGTTCGTCCTCGTCACTGGTCCATTCGAAGTTCATCTTCCTATAGAGGCGGTTGATGATCTCGAGGTTGAAGAGCGGTGAGACAAACCGGGTGAACACCCAGGAAGGCGTGTAAAGCGAGAGGTAGAACAACACCTTGGCAAAGAGAAGCCGGATCATGCTCTTAAGGCCCGCGGCATAAGCAGCCTCCATGTATAAAGCTCTCGCCATAACGACATTGGCATACATGTCAGCAATGGCCATCTGCACCCATTCCTGATTGATCAGACTTTCACCGGCAATTTTCTTTTTTGCGGCATACCGGATGGCAGCATCACAGGCTGCTCGGGCGATGCCCGTCCCGATTGAGCCGACCCCCGGCTGGCTCACAGGAGGAAACAGGCTGATCACTTTCATGCCTGCTTCTCTGGCCGTGATATTGAGACCACCGAGCTGATCCCCGGAAAAGCAGACATTTTCATCAGGCACAAAGCAGTCTTCAAAGATCAACTCGCTGGCCACACAAGCCTTCTGCCCCATTTTCTCTTCTTTGTGGCCGAAGGTGAACCCCTTCATGCCGTTTTTTACGGCGAGCATGATCAGGGTGTCCGCAGGCCTCCTGATGTCCTCATAGCAGATGAGCATGTGCCAGGTACTCACATGGCCGGCAGAGATGAACACCTTGCTGCCGTTGACCATGTAGCCGCCCGCAACCTTTGTTGCCTGCGTTCTGACCTTTGCCTGAGGGAGGAGCGGGATCTCCGACGAGTCGGTTCCTGCGTCAGGCTCCGTCCAGGCAAGCGAAATAAGACAGGGATTACCCTTGTTGCACTCACTGACTACTGAACGGAGAATCCGGTTGATGACCTTGATGTTGCATGAAGAACATAAGACGGAAACCCCGAGATAATGAGCGCCGATAAGGTTAGCTAGGCCAGCGCACACTGAGGAAATCTCTTCCATAAAGGGATACAAAGAAAGCATGTTCATTCCCTGTCCGCCATACATCTTGGGAATCCAGAAAGTGTAAAGTCCCCATTCGTTTGCCTTTCTAATAAACTCTACAGGCAGGTATTCGTTGTCCTCCATGATCTTCCTGTCTATGTCCTGGTAGATCGGCCGGAGGACCTCGTCATTGAACCTTCGCGCAAGTTTTGTGGCTTCATGAAAATCTGTCTTTATCCGTGCAGGCAGACGATGCTGGGCCTCGAGACTGTTCAGGGAATCCATAAAGCTAAAGCCTGGTGAAGAATCTCCGGATGTCTCCTCTCTGATTAAACCCATGGTATAAACCTCCTTTCAAATGATCTCCTTTGCATATTTTTTTGCAAAAGCTACTAGTCAGGCGATTATTTGTCGCCCGGATTTATAGATTCGGACGCCGAAAAGAAGTTTTTTTATGAAATTAAACAAATAAAAATGTCTGGATCCTGTAATCCCGGCGAAAGCCATGACCCGGAATTATTTATAAATACTGGATTTCTTCTTCCAATGAAATTAATTCAGGGAAATTATAAAAATGATTTTTTATTTTTATATTTCATCGGTACGTGTCGGCTAAAAAACAGTGTCTCAGGCCGGATTGATAATTCCGTACCAGTTCCTTCATGAAAATACCCCTCTCTTACTGCCGGAACTTTTCCCCTTTACTCCTTGAGAGGGGTGGCTAGGGTTAGAGAGACACCTGATGGTTGCTTCATTTTTCTGCCAAATACTCCTGCCGGAATTCGGAAGGTGTCTTCCCAGTATATTTTTTAAAGCAGGTGTTGAAGGTGGATTTTGAATTGAACCCCACATCGTAACAGATCGTGAGAATATTCTTGTCCGATTCGTTTATCAGAATCTTCTTTGCCTCTTCGATCCGGTAGGAGTTTATGTAATTCCGGAAATTGGTATTAAGCCTCTCGTTCATGAATTGGGACAGCTGGTGCGGTGTTATCGAAAGCATCTGAGCAAGGCTCTCAAGGCTCAGTTCGAAATCCTTGTAGATGCTTTCTACGCCCATCAGATCCATCAGGCGATCAAAGATGACCTCGGCATCCAGCCCCTTGAGCAGAGACCTTTCATACCTGTTCTTTTTAATCGCATTTTCGATGATCCGGTAGAAGTTAGGATACCGCATGTTGGATAGAAACACGCAGATATTGATGATGGTGATGATCGTTCCGCCCATGAGCAGCAAGAGGTCCCAACTAAGCATGAAACCAAGGGAGAGAAGGACGATGGAGACCAGAGTGGAGAAAAAAGCAGCCAACAGGATGAGGACTTGTATGCGGATAGCTTCACTCTTTAGCACCGTGAGTGCCAGCCTGAGCATGATCAGGAAATATATGAATGTGAGAATCGCGCCGGAGGCTATTATGAGCGAAAACCAGTGATCAAGCGGCGAGTTGATCAGGCCTTTGATGTACTGCCTTTTCAAGTCAAGGGGCAGGGACTGAAAGATGAGCTCGCAGACAAGCGCGGCTGCCCCGGGGGCAAACTGTATCTTCAGTTTCACCGGTACCGGTTTTTCCGGATTCAACAGCAGATAGTGATACAGGTAGTTTGCCGGACCGATAAAGAAAATAGCGGACAGGGAAAGAAACGACGCAATAGGATATTCTTGGATGACGTTCCTCACCTTCAGCACGACTATGAGCTGAATAATGCTATTTCCCAGAAAGACCAGAAAATTTAAATAATTTGAAAGGCCTAGATTCCTCCTGAAGATCTGGGCTATGGCAAAGATAAAGGAGAACCCGACGCCGAAAGTAACGATCTCCAACATTATTCTCAAGGTGACATCAGGCAAGAAAACTCCTTATCCTACAGTCATTTCATCATTGGACTCGATTTCAGCTGCAGAACGAATATTGTTGATAAGAACTTTTTTTGAGGGATGAAGTATAAAAAAACACTGCCTTGTATGTCAAGACAATCTTGGCCGCAAAATATGTTGTGTCGATGTTAATCTGGAGTGAATATTGTTTACTACTACTAATTCTTGTTGAATGTTCATAGAGGAAATCATCCTAAAGAAGTATTTACATGCTGACCTTGTAAATGTCGTGAAAAAAACCTTTTTTACTTCATATTTTTTATCCAAAACGAATTATGAATTAAGGTAAGCATGCACTCAATCAAAGGAGGTTATGATGATTACTTATAAACATGATCATCTTATCTTTGACTCGGGGCAACGTTCCACCAATCTGATCATTCGATCAGAAATGACAATACGAGTGAGGTCCATCGTCTCCAGATGGTGGGTCATCAATAACACTGCCGTGAAAGGTGCTACGATTAGGTTAGGCAGGGGCGGACGCACATTTGATCCAGCCACAGTTTCTAGAACAAGGGGTTGCAACCCCTTGTTCTTTCTTAATGCCTGATACCCGATAGAGCACGCGTATTTCAGTGGCCGAAAAGATCCCGGAGCTTTATCGGACTTGAACTTTTCTTCTG
>CAZOPH010000079.1:0-7681 GCA_964581635.1 uncultured Smithella sp. | reverse complement strand
TACGAAAGCCTTTTCCATAATTCCCGTTGGCGGAGTAACCTGCCATGGGCATGCCCGGGCGCGGGGTAATATCCGCCCTGCCGACACCGGCCAGGAGCTTCATATTGCGCTCCGAGGGTAAGGGCGTTGCCTGCCGCACCTGCAGGTTGATGGTGGGACCGCAGGCTATTGCGATGCATGCCGCCAGCACAACAGCGGCTCCTTTGATCGATCGTAACAAATTCAACCTTCCCTGTTTCTTTCGTTGTTACGCTAAAGCGGACTATTGAGACATCAAAGCGAGAGATGTGCTTTCATGATGGTAGTATTATACACGGATGAACATCCGTAAAGAACTTTTTTACGTTGCTTTATTTTTTGATTATATTCTCGTATTCGCCACAAGGCCAGACGTATGATCTGCCTCTTAAAGATCGAGGGATATGAAACTTTTTTCTTGACAATTAATAACGAAGAGGGGTATTGATGTAGAAATTGGTTGAACGTCCAATCAATATTTTGGTTGATGGTTCAGCGTGCCGGCAAAGGAGCCGCTCAAAATGATCATCGTTAAAGAGAAGATGCTATGTAAGGTCTGCGGCAAAAATGACGCTGTTATCTATTGCGACGGCTGCGACATTCCTTTGTGCCGGGATTGCAGGAAATTTGATCTGTGGGGTTATGGTTGCGGCCATGCAGACACCAAGGCATTTTGCTCTTCCTGCAAGGACGATATTCATGTTAACCCTTGGGGTGGAATACGGCCGGTGAATTAAGAGAGCAAGGAAGTACTTAAAAATAATACTAAAGTGACCGGTGGAAAACCGGCATCAGACGGCAAGGAGGTTTTGAAAAATGTATCAGGAATACTTTACGGAAGAACACAATATATTCCGGGAAACGGTCAGAAAATTTGTCGAGAAGGAGATCAAACCCAACATCGAACAATGGGATGAGGAAGGCGAATTTCCCGTCGAACTCTACAAAAAATTCGCGGACCAGGGACTGATGGGTCTGACATACCCCGCAGAGTACGGAGGGACTCCCTGCGACATCTTTATGCATGTCATCTACACCGAGGAGATGGTCCGGGGGAGTGGATCCGTCGGTCTCGTTTCAGGCCTCGGGAGTAATGCCATTGCCATGCCCCCCGTTCTGAACCTGGGGACGGAGGAACAGAAGCAGAAGTTTCTCGTACCCGTTCTGGCCGGTGACAAGATTTCTGCTCTGGGCATCACGGAACCCAATGCAGGATCCGATGTGGCGAATATCAAAACGCGGGCTGTCCGCGATGGAGATTATTACATCGTGAACGGCTCAAAGACCTTCATCACCAGCGGCTGCCGGGCGAACTTTATTACCACGGCCGTCCGCACGGGGGAATCGGGTTACAAAGGCGTCAGCCTCCTCATGATCGACACTTCCACACCGGGTTTTTCCGTTTCAAAGAAGATCAAAAAGATGGGCTGGTGGTGCTCCGACACGGCGGAGCTGAGTTTCGTGGACTGCCGAGTGCCAGTGCAGAATATCCTCGGCGTCGAGGGTATGGGATTCGCCGGGATTATGGTGAACTTCCAGAAGGAGCGCCTGGCGCTTGCCGTTATGGCGGCCTCGGTGGCGGAACTGGCCCTGAATGAAGCCATCAAGTATGCAAAGGCCCGGGAGGTCTTCGGCAAACCCGTCTCCGGCTTTCAGGTGACGAGACACAAGCTTGTCGATATGGCGACAAAGGTGAAGGTGGCCAAGGAGTTCAACTACCGCGTTGCAGCGAAGATAGGCGCGGGACAGGACGCGACGGTCGATGTTTCCATGGCCAAGAACTTCGCCTGCGAAATCTGCGACAAGGTTGTTTACGATGCCGTTCAGATCCACGGCGGCTATGGTTATGCCCGGGAGTACATCGTGGAGCGGCTCTATCGCGATTCCCGGATCCTCAGCATCGGTGGCGGTACCACGGAGATTATGAAAGAGATCATCAGCAAGATGATCCAGCTGTAATGGATGAATATCCTCGTTGTTTCCGATACGCACGGCAATCAAGGGGCCATGCGGGAGGCTATCTCCCGGCGGGGACCCTTTGATTGCCTGATTCACCTGGGCGACGGCGTCAAGGACGGAATCGCTGTTGCCGGGGAGTTGGGCATTCCTTTCCACAGTGTCTGCGGCAATGAGGATTTCGATATCGCAGCCCCCGAGACGCTGCGCCTTGTCCTCGGTTGCTGGACTTTTTTCCTCATGCACGGCCACCAATTGGACATCAACGCCTATCAGTCCAGCCAGGTCTGGGAAGGCCACCTTGCGACCATGGCGGATCGCGCCCGAAAAAATGAGGCACAGGTCTTCCTCTTCGGCCATACCCATCAGCCCCTCCTCACGGAAGTCAACGGCACCGTTATCGGCAACCCCGGCGATCAGTACATCGGTTCAGCCCTGCCAGCGTCATCGGCTGTCATTGAACTTACCCCGGACACCCTGAACATAAAGATATTGCGACAGGGGCGGGAAGGGGACTGGGTCACCCTCGTTGCGCATGAGGCCCGCCACCCCGGGATCGATACTGCAGCTAAAGCTCATGGCCCCGTCAAGCCAAAATTCCCTCACCAAAGTTAACATTCAGATCTCCCTAAAATAAGGTAATTGCCAAGAGTGGTTCTTTTGAAAACACTTTATTTTTGGGGGGGCGCTGTGTTGTTGTTTCTTCTATGATCAGCGCCGAATGATCTTCACGGCCGGACGATAGAGGAAAAGATTTTTGCGAAGATAGCTATTCTGATTGCTGATATCTTCGTAGGAATTGCAGACGTAGGTGACAACGATGTATCTGTTATAGGAGAATTGGTGATGCTCCTTGCCAGCGTAACAGAAAGTATGGTGATCGTAAAGGGAACTGCGGGGATCCACTTCGGCAATGGTTTCAATGAGAACCGTGGGAGGACTCCAGGGGCCTTCGGGGCTTTGGGCGGTTGAATATAAAAGCTGATCGCCCTTATTGAGAGGGGACAAATAAACAGCCATCCATTGCCGGTCCCGCGCGTGATAGCGAACGCTCAATTCGGAGAGGCCGGCGGAGAAAATAATTTTCACCTCGCCGGGATGTAATTTCTTCCGCCATGCGCCTTCCCGGGTCCAATACTCAAAATGGTTTGCCGGGTTGTCTAAATGCGCCACGGAAATCCGCGCCAGAATATTGCCGTAGATATTGACGTTGTCTTTCACATGCCGGTACAGGGGATAAAAGTAAACATAATCGTTATGAACGACGGACGTTGTCGCCAGTGCTTCAACGCCTTCGGGGAGTACGTCGGTCCAATTCAAATAGTCCACCGGCCACGCATGAGGATCATCCGCCCTGAAATCTTTTATCCGGGCGATCTTGTGTCCGGTAATTTTGAAATTGAAGGGCGGCTGAGTGTCCGGCAGTACCTGAATAATAAGCAGGGGGATATACAAGGTGTCGCCCGCGATAAATGGGTCCTGGGGCCAGAGCCACTCGTCCCGGCCGAAGGAGGATACAAATTTGCCATCTTTCTTTTTTAGAAAGTACTTGATGGAAAATTGATGATCGGCCGAGCAGGTGGATACGGCCAGCGTGGTTCCCAAAACAACATCCATACCGATCCGGTCTTTCCGGTCTGCTTCTTCTGAGACAAATGTATCGCCGAAGATCCAGAGGGTGCGCTGTCCATCCAGAAGGATGGAATAGGCGCCATCCCCTCCGTACCATTTATCTTTATAGGGAAAATCGGGAAGACAGCGTCCCGAAGGCTGGAACGGTATGAACGTTGAGCAGGAGACGAGCCAGACGTTCAGGCACAGCAGAAGAATAAAGACGGTGATTTTATATCGGTTCTTTGAATGCAGGGGAAAATTCATTTTTTAATTGTTGGTTACCTCAGGAGCCGCCGTGGCATGCCCCTCCAATTTCTTATTTTAATTTAAAACCTACGCGGCTGTCTTTCACCTTTTCTTTTTTCTCCGGGGCAAGCGATGCGGCTTTGACTACGAATAGGCGCGCCGGTTCAATGGAACCCTTCTCCAGCAACTGCTCGCGAACGGTCTGGGCGCGTCTGGCCGAAAGCTCCGTCAAATCGCCGTCCGTGATCGTGATGCTGTTATGGAGCAGCTTTTCCATCTCAGGTGGCGGCAATGTTTTTGCGATGCCCAGCAGTGTACGCGGTTTGGGGAAATCAGCCGCTTTATAGGCCAGGGTCAGATATTTTTCATATTCGGGCTGAGGAATTGAAATATTTCCCAGGGGTACAGGTGTCTGGCCATTCTTGATCATCTCCTTGAGTTTTTGCGTTTTTATCAGACGGTTGAATTCGGCTTTTTTCAGAGCTTCTTTGTCCTGTGTGGGATCAACATAGGCTTCAATCTCCAGCCTCAGATTGGGTCGTTCATAGAGTGCTTTGGACAGGGCGCCGATTTTTTTAAGTCCCGCTTCCGGCAGCCCGGCGCTGCCATAGTCAAATTCGATGTAGCTCATTTCCTCCCCACCTCCGGTCAGAGAAGACAAAAGCGCGAAGGGGGCCGTAACGGCCTTGGTAATTAGGTTAACCAGAATCTGCCAGACAATCGGCCAGATTTTGAATTTCGGGTCGTCGAGGCTTCCGGACACCGGAATGTCCAGGTTGATCTGTCCGTTGCGGTCGGTTAAAAGGGAGACCGCCAGAGTCACCGGTGCTTTGATGGCGTCGGGGCTTTCAACTTTATCGCCGAAGGTCAGCTGGTCAAAGAAAACTTTGTTTTCGGCTTTTAATTTTCTTTTATCGATCCGGTAGGACACTTCGAAATTAAGCTTGCCCTTGGTGATGGGATAGCCCAGGTACTTGCTGGTATAGGGTGTGACCGGACTCATTTCAAGATCTTTGAAACTGATTTTAATGTCGGCGAAAAGGTCCTTGATCAGCGGGTTGATGGTGCCTGCGATTTCGAGGGGTGATCCGTAGCCGATGTTGCCCTTCAAATCCACCTTGGCGCGGGAGATTTCCTGCGACGACAATCCTGTGACGCTCCCCTTGAGATTGAGCATGGTCACCGCATAATTCGGTTGAATGTTGCGGTCGGCAAAATCAACCGTGCCACCCTGAAAACTGACTTTGCCGATTTTAATATTCGACGGTGCCTGATCCGGTTTCGCACTCTGTACGTGTTGCGGAGGCGGCGTCTCCTGCGGCGTATTGGGTTTGTCCGTTTCTTTTTTCGATGCGCCGAGGATATCCTTAATATTGGTGCTGCCGCCCGCATTGATGATAATCTTGGCAAAGAAATCTTTAAACGAGATTTCCTTGATATTCACAAAGAATGGATTATAGCCTGCCGCGAGAGATTGAAAATGGAGTTGCTTCCACTTTATAAAATCATGCGCGTTAGCCTTGTCAATGGTTGCCAGATTGGAAACGGAAAGATTGCCAGTATATTTGATGCGGGGCTTACTCTTTTCATCCTGATTCAGAGAGATTTTTCCGACGGTTGCGATTGCCCCGCGCAGGACATCCAGTTGGACTGATTCGGTAAAATAAGGCTGAAATGGACGAATGGCCAGGCGTTTCACTTCCAGAGCCAGATCGGCGCTGAGCGGTTTGATGCCGAGCGGGCCTTTCGCTGATATGGCACTCGTTTTATCCATAACCAGAGCCAGGTCAACGTCGGCAACGTCTCCCTTCTTCAAGGAGAAATTTGAAACACTCAGACGTAATGGGTTGATTTCAATTTTCGCCGGGTGAGCTGGTCGTTCGTCGCTGAAGGTTATATCGGCCTTGTCGATCAGAAAACGGTCGATGAGTAAACTCAACTCCCTTTTCTTTCCGGAGGGATCAGCGGGCTTATCCGGAGTATCCGACGTTTTGGGTTGCTCATCTTTTTTGTTCGGTCCCACCAGATTGAGGAGATTGATATGGCCTTGCTTGTCCCGCCGGATCACGAGTTGGGGGGTATCCAGCGCAATTTGTGCCAGATGAATTTTGGAAACAAACGGTTCGATGGAGGCGAGATTCACCGTTAGAGACGGCAGGCGCAGGATCTTGTTTCCCTGTAAATCGTCCAGCGTCACTTTTCTTAAGGCGGCTTTGCCGGTCAGTTTCAACTCAGGCGATTGGTCCTGATGTATAAGGAAGGTCAGTTGAAGCTTTGTGTCCAACCGAGCTTCCGTGAGTCTAAAGTTCATGGGCACCGGCACATATTGCCAATAAAAGGGGACATCAATATCCTGCATATCAATATCAAAGCTTGTTGCCCGCGATGTCAGAAAGGGCTGGGTTTTCCCGGCTGCGGTAAGGGTATGACCATTTACGATGGCCGAAAATTTAGGTTCGACATAATTTTTCATGTAGTAATCGATATTGGAAATAAAAGGAACCGAGGCGTTGAACTCCCGTATCGAATGATCGGTTTTATTGGGCCTGTCGCGAAAATCAATATCCCCTTTGATGATCTGAATATTGTTGAGTGAAAAAAGAAAAGGTTTGGCCGGTTCTTCTTCCTTGGCTTGGGTCTTCGGGATCAGGTCGGAAAAATTATAGGACCCGTCGGTTTTGCGCGTGACGCCAACGTAAGGTTTATTCAGACGTATTTCCTCCAGAATTAAAGCTCGCCTGAAGACGGACGTCATGACATTGACGTTGACGTAGAGCTCATCGAAGGCGACAAACGGCGTTTTCTGACCGGGATCGGCCAGTTTAAATCCCCGAATGATTGCGGAAAAAGAATAGGGGTTGATTTTAATCTGATCCACCGAGGCCTCCCGGTGCAAGGCCTCGGAAATCTTCTTGGTAAGAACCGGTTTGAGAACGGAGGGGAGTATCAGGAAGCCGGCGATGCCGATTAGAACCACAAACGCGATGATAACAATAAGGATTTTTTTTATGATATTCATGTCGATCAGCTCCTTGAAAAAACTTCCGGGAACAGAAGGGAACATACCCCTAAACTTTTCTTACGACATTTCCCACCGGTTATTAGAATTGGTATGTTGATTATATTCAACTGTCCGTAGGCCACCTTGCCTCAAGGCCTGCCAATCTCGTTACAAATTTAATAGTTCATTTCGGGCACAGAATCAATTGAAAAAGATGACAGATCTGGCGTTGTCTGCTGCCTGGGGAAGTGATCAAGAATCACCATGGGTTGAGAGAAATCGCGGGTGACATCCATTGAGGCGGAATGGTTCCGCTTTGTGCTTTCTAAGATACCGCTGATCCGCCAAGGGGGATTCATCCTCTGGGATCTTCCGAGAAAAAGACCCGAGCGTCCACAATGCTGGCACCCTGTCCCTGCGGGTGCACAATGACCGGATTAAGATCAATTTCAGTCATAGCCGGGCAGGCGGCAAGCAGTGCGGACACCCGGCAAACCACGTTCATCAATGCCTGACAATCCGCCGGACCTTTACCTCTGGCGCCCGTAAGCAGCTGATACCCCTTCAACTCCCGGAGCATCGCCGCCGCTTCATTTTGCGTCACCGGCGCCATACGGATGGACGTATCTTTGAAAATTTCGATAAAAATTCCACCAAGACCAACCATAATGATCGGCCCGAAAGCCGGATCGCGCCGTCCTCCGACAAAGCACTCGATTCCCGCAGGCGCCATTTCCTGAATCAGATACCCGTCGATGATCGGAGGTTTTTTCATTGTATTCATTTTGTCTTTCATCCCGGCAAGGGTTTCGGACAGTTGCTTTTTGTTTCGAATATTCACTGCAA
>CAZOPH010000078.1:1736-7917 GCA_964581635.1 uncultured Smithella sp. | reverse complement strand
ATCAGCTCCTTGCTATGCCACCCCCAGGTCACGCCTACCGTTTTAACACCGGCCTGTTTACCTTCTTTTATGTCGCCGGTCGTATCGCCAATGTAATAAATATCCTGCAGCGTGACGCTATATTTCCTGATGACATGAAGAATCTTATCCTTTTTGCTGAGCATAAAATCGCAACCCAGAATATCATCAAAAATCCCGTCGAAATCATAGAGTCGTAGGGCTTCCTTAATCGTGGGTGAGTCATTGGAGGAAATGATGATCAGGGGATGATTTTTCGTCAGCTTCCGCAGCACCGGCCGGATCGCGTCGAAAGGTTTCATATCGGCGTAATTGACTTTGGCCAGAATATCCACGGAGGCATTCGAAAATTTTTCCATGTCAACGCCCTGCTGTTTGAGGGATTCATAAAAATTCCCTTCAAAGAGTTCCAGAAATTCTTCCCGGCCGCGCGTCAGCGGCTGTCCGATTTTTTTTAGACAATCGGTCACCGTTTTTTCATAAACATCAAGCGAATCTACTAAAACGCCGTCAAAATCAAAAAGCAGTAATTTCATTTTAACTGGTTCCTTTTCGCAAACGAGCGATGGCTCCGGCGTAAGGCTTGGTCAAAATGCCCCTTTCCGTAATAATCGCAGTAATAAATTTTGCCGGCGTAACATCAAATGCCGGATTATAAACCTTCATGCCGTGGGGTGCTGACTGAACACCACGAAAGTGCGTCACTTCATAGACTTGTCTTTCTTCGATGGGAATCTCTGCCCCTGTCTTGAGAAAAAAATCAAACGTGGAAAGAGGCGCTGCAATATAAAAAGGAATCTTGTGCGCCTTTGCCAGAACAGCTAGGGAATAGGTTCCGATTTTGTTCGCGGTGTCACCGTTTAAAGCAATGCGATCTGCGCCGACAATGATCTTATTAATTTTCCCCTGCTTCATCAGAAAGCCCGCCATATTATCGGTAATCAACGTGGCGGGAATTTTTTCCTTCTGCATTTCCCAGGCGGTAAGCCTGGCGCCCTGCAGGACGGGTCGGGTTTCATCCACATAGATGTGCAGTTTCTTGCCCTGAGCGTGCGCAGCCCGGATCACACCCAGCGCAGTGCCGTAGCCTGCCGTAGCCAGCGCTCCGGCATTGCAGTGCGTAAGGACATTGTCGCCGTCGGAAAAAAGTTCACTCCCGTAACGGCCCATCTGTCTGTTGATTTCAATATCTTCAGCGCAAATGCGTTTGGCTTCCTTCACAAGTTCACTCACCAGGTTTTTCTTTCCAGTATGGATGGCATCATCCAGATATTTTTTCATCCGTTCCAGCGCCCAGAAAAGATTGCGCGCGGTCGGCCTGGCTTGGGCCATTTCATCGCAAATTGCGTTAAATTTTTTTTGAAATTTTCCAGCCGAGACAAATGGCATAGAAAGAGCGCCTAACGCCGCACCCATAGCAGCTGCCACACCGATGGCCGGTGCACCGCGTACGGTTAAATCCTTGATTGCGACAATAACCTGGCGATAATCCGAACAGACCACCTGACGCTCAAGAAGCGGCAGAGCATTCTGATCAATCATGACTACGGTGTTGTTTTTCCAAAAGACAGTCCTAATCATCAGGCAAGCATCTTTTTGAGTAGTTCATTGACTAGCTGTGGATTGGCCTTGCCCTGAGTTGCCTTCATGACCTGACCGACAAAGAATCCAAAAAGCTTTTCTTTGCCGCCCCGGAAATCTTTAAGCTGATTGGGATTGGCTTCTATTATCGTGGTGATGGTTTTGATCAATTCGCCTTCATCAGTAATCTGAACCAGACCTTTTTCCTTGATGATATCCTGTGGCAACTTGCCGGATTTATACATCTCTTCAATGACGTCCTTGGCCATTTTGCCGCTGATCGCGCCTTCTTCAATCAACTTGATCATGTCGGCAAGCGACTTGGCGGTAATGGGACATTGGCGGATATTGCGTTTTTCCTCATTAAGAAAACGCAACACGTCGCCCATCACCCAGTTGCTGGCCTGTTTCGGTTTGCCGCAAAGCCGTACCACCTCTTCATAGTATTCCGCCAGCGCTCTTTCAGCGGTCAGCACGCCTGCGTCGTAAACGGGAATTTGATACTCTTTCACAAATCGTTCGCGTTTGACCAACGGCAGTTCCGGCATTTCTTTCCGGATTTTTGCAATCCAGGCCTCCTCCACCATGACCGGTACCAGATCCGGATCGGGAAAGTAGCGATAGTCGTGCGCTTCTTCCTTGCTGCGCATGGAATTGGTCACGCCTTGCGCGTCATCCCACAGACGCGTTTCCTGAACGATCTTCTGGCCGTTTTCCACCAGATACTGCTGGCGCTTGACTTCATACTCCAGCGCCCGCTGCACGTTGCGGAAGGAGTTCATATTCTTGAGTTCCGTGCGGGTGCCGAATTCCTTCTGCCCCATAGGCCGGATCGAAACGTTGGCGTCGCAGCGGAAAGAACCTTCTTCCATGTTGCCGTCGCAGATTTCCAAATACACCAGAATTTCATGGAGGCGTTTGAGGTACTCCGCCGCCTCTTCCGGTGAGCGGATATCCGGCTCACCAACGATTTCAATGAGCGGCACGCCGGTGCGGTTCAAATCGACATAACTCGAAGGATTATTTTCATCATGCATCAACTTGCCCGCATCTTCTTCCATGTGAATGCGGGTGATGCCGATTTTCTTTGGTTCTCCGTTTGTCTCAAGCGATATATAGCCGTGTTCCGCCAGCGGATAGGCGAATTGTGAAATCTGATAGCCCTTGGGTAAGTCAGGATAAAAATAGTTTTTCCGCGCAAAGCTGTTGGATGGATTAATGGTACAGTTGGTCGCCAGTGCCATCTTCATTCCGTATTCGACCACTTTTTTATTGAGCACCGGCAGGACGCCGGGCATGCCCAGACAGACCGGGCAGGTGTGGCTGTTGGGCGCGGAGCCGAACTTTGTGGAGCAATTGCAGAATATCTTGGTATCCGTTAACATTTGGGCGTGGACTTCCAGCCCGATGACTGTTTCAAATTCCATTATAACGTCGGCCTCCTTTTCTCTATGGCAGCGCTTTTTTCATATGCCGAGGCAATTTGTAATAATTTCCCCTCCTCGAAATGACCGGCCAGAAACTGAACGCCGATAGGCAGCCCGGTAGCTGTAAACCCGCACGGCACGGAGATGCCGGGAATCCCAGCCAGATTGGTCGAGATCGTGAAAATATCGGACAGATACATTTGCAGTGGATCATCCGTTTTCTCCCCGATTTTAAACGCGGGTGTCGGCGTGGTCGGCGTGATGATGATGTCGCACTGCTTGAACGCCTCATCAAAGTCTTGGCGAATGAGCGCCCGCACTTGTGAAGCTTTACCGTAGTAAGCGTCATAGTAACCGGCAGATAAGGCATAGGTACCGATCATAATGCGCCGTTTAACTTCCGCGCCGAATCCCTGCATCCTGGTTTTCTGATACATCTCGGCAAGATCACGGGCGTCCGCTATACGGAATCCATACTTGACGCCGTCATAGCGCGCCAGGTTGGATGACGCTTCAGCAGGCGCAATAATATAGTAAACTGCCACACTATACGGCGTGTGTGGAAGCGAAATATCGATACATTGGCCACCGCACTTTTCAATAACCTCAATGGCTTTTTTTACAGCTAAATTTACTTCCGGATCGATGCCTTCAATAAAATATTCTTTAGGGATTCCTACTTTGAAGCCCTTAATATCGCGTCCAACATACTGGCGATAGTCAGGCACTTCCGCCTTGACGGATGTGGATTCTTTGGGGTCGTAGCCGGCCAACACATTCATCATGATGGCGCAGTCTTCCACGTCTTTGGTGAAAGGACCGATCTGATCCAGCGACGACGCAAACGCAATTAATCCGAAACGCGATACGCGGCCATAAGTGGGTTTCATGCCGACAATGCCGCAAAGGGCCGCAGGTTGCCGAATTGAACCACCGGTATCGGACCCAATCGAAGCGATGCATTCATCCGCGGCCACAGCCGTGGCCGATCCGCCGCTGGAACCGCCGGGAATGCGTTGCAGATCCCACGGATTGCGCGTCGGGCCAAAGTACGATGTTTCAGTCGAGGACCCCATCGCGAATTCATCCATATTCGTTTTGCCTACAAACAAAGCGCCCGCATCACGCAGCTTTACCACAACCGTCGAATTGTAAGGCGGCACAAAATTATACAAGATGTGTGATCCGCAGGTGGTCGTAATACCTTGAGTGCAGACAATATCCTTAAGTGCGATAGGAATACCGGTTAAAGGTTGAATGTCGCCTTTTTTAATATTCTCATCCGCTATGGCCGCGGCGGCCAGGACGTCGTCCTTCATCAGGCGGATGTAAGAGTGGACTCTTTCTTCCACCGCATCGATTCTGGAAAAAACAGATTCGGCAAGCTGCATGGCCGACACGTCGCCATTTTTAATTTTTCCCTGCAATTCATGAATGGTTAAAGAATATAAATCCATAAACTCCTCTAGAACATTTTATTTGCACAATTCTGTTCTTTATATATTTTTTTTAAACGTTTATGTGATCTCCCGATGGTCTTATCAGTCGATAACCTTAGGAACTCTAAAAAACTCTCCGCGCGCGTCCGGCGCGTTGGCCAGTGCCTTTTGCGTCCCGAGAGATTCCGCTATCTTATCTTCACGAAATGCGTTGGTGACAGCAATTGCGTGGCTCATCGGCGCGACACCCTTGGTATCCAGTTCATTGAGCTGATCGATATAGAGCAAAATATCGTTGAGTTGAGCGGTAAACTTTTCTTTTTCCGCTTCCGTTACTTCCAGGCGCGCTAATTTAGCGACGTATTCGACATCCAATGTGCTAAGTTTCACGATACTCTCCTTAAAATACATTCCAATATGGACTGATACCGGAAATCACCGATCGAAGAACCGGCTTATTTTTCTCATCGGCTTCCTGCTCCATAGCATGAAGCTTTTTGTCCGTACAATGCGTTTCGTCAAACATTTCTTCGAGTGTTGCCTTGGCTGATCGGGCCAAGCCCACAACATTATAACCGCCTTCCAGCACAGACGCTACGCGCCCCGAACAACATTTATCCGCAATATTGAGCAATACGCGTGCCATTGCAGCGAAACCTTCGGGCGTGACACGCATCCCGCCCAACGGATCCTGATAGTAAGTGTCAAAACCAGCCGAAACGAGAATCAATTCGGGTTTGTAGGCAAGCGCAATCGGCTCCAATATTTTACGAAACGCGGAAATAAACGTCCCGTTAACCGCTCCGCGTCTTAGTGGGACATTCACCGTGTAACCTCGAGCCTGACCTTCGCCGATCTCATGAAGGCCTCCCGTGCCCGGATAATAGGGATATTGATGTGTGGAAAAATACAAAACACGCCGGTCGGAATAAAAAATCTTCTGAGTCCCGTTGCCGTGATGCAAGTCCCAATCGACAATCAGGATTTTTTTCAGGCCATGTTTTTTTATGGCGTGCATCGCACCAACGGCGACATTGTTAAAAACACAAAAACCGGCGGAATTGCCGGGACCTGCGTGATGGCCGGGAGGACGCACAAACGCGAAAGCGTTATCTACTTCTCCGGTCATAACACTGTCGATGGCGTTCATCAGACCGCCTACCGCCAATTTGGCTATTTCGTATGTTTCCGCACCGGCAATGGTATCGGAATCAAGAAACACACAATTCTTTCCGGCAGTGCCGGCGATATAGTGAATGTAGGATGATGTATGGACATAAGCTATTTCATCGTTACTTGCCGCACGAGGCTCGATGTCAACGTACTTCCAGGACATGTGGGGGTTATCCAGCATTTCATAAACAGACGCCAAACGCTCAGGACTCTCCGGATGCGAAAAACCGGAAGCATGCTGCAAGTAACGACTATCTTTAACAATTCCAGTTTTTCGAGACACGCGCGCCTTCTTTCAAATTTCCACTGTATGATGGCTGGTCGTGTATCATAAATGATTTTAAAGAGCAAATGGTTCAAAGATCCCAAAAACTTGACAGATAGACCCTGGTCATGCTTTACTTTTAGTTAAGTGCGGAGAAACCGGTTATGCACGTTGAAGCAGGGAAAGATTTTTAACTATCGTCTCCTGTTCCGATCCGGCAAGAAGCATGATTCCCAAAACAACCTTATTGCTCAAGGAGTAAAACATGAAAAAAAACA
>CAZOPH010000078.1:0-1636 GCA_964581635.1 uncultured Smithella sp. | reverse complement strand
AGCATGATTCCCAAAACAACCTTATTGCTCAAGGAGTAAAACATGAAAAAAAACATTGCTCTGTTAATCATAGTTTTTGTAGTTGCTACCCTATCCTGCGCACCCACAAATAGCTCCCGTCAACGCGAAGGCTCCAACGTGGGACAGGAAACCAACTTAACCGTTCAGGATGAACAGCGCCTAACCAAAGAAGCGCTTCCAAAAATGCTTAAGGATTATCCTGCCGCCAACAATCAGGAGCTTCAAAAATACATTTCAACCCTCGGCATGAAAATCGTCAACGCCAACAAATTGGAAGGAAACCCTTATCATTATAATTTTACTGTTGTTGACGTGGTGGATGTCAATGCGTTTGCGATGCCGGCAGGAACTATCTTTGTGACCGCTCCTCTGATCGCTATGGCCTCCAATGAAGCGGAACTGGCCGGCGTCATTTCGCACGAAGTCGGTCATGTCGTCGCCCGCCACTCCGCCGAAAGGATGTACGCCATGGAAAAAGCGCAAAATAAAACATGGATGTATGCGGCAGGCGGTGCGGTTCTGGGCGCGGTTGTAGGCTATGCAGCGGGCGTAGCCCTTTGCGCCGATGGTGATTCAGCCTGTCGCGCCAAGGCGGCCGTTATCGGAGGAGCCGTTGGTGCTGGTGGCGGGTATCTGGCACAGAAATACACCTTCCTGGTAAATTCGCGGGAAGACGAAATGGAAGCGGATCGCTTAGGATTCAGGTATTCCGTGGCTGCGGGGTACGATAAAGACCAGGTCGGTAAATTTTATGAAAAACTTTTGGCCATGGAAAAAGGCGGCAGTAAAAATGACAGCGGCTTGATGAAAAGTCTTTCCGACGCGATGAGCACACACCCACCCAGCGAGGAAAGGGTGCAGCAAATGAAAGAAATGGCTGCACAAAGCCCTGATAAAAAAGGCATCACCAACACGGCTGATTTCACCAGGGCTAAACAAGTTGCCGCGGCATTGAGAAAAAAATAGCCTCATCCTGCACGACGATATTTATCGAACCAAATACCCGGACAGCCGTGTACAAATTTCTAAAATCATAAGCGTCGAAGAGGTGATTATGACTATACGCATCGTTCGACTGGGAACAAAAAGAATTCCACATGAAGGACTTCGTATCGGGACGGTCCGTCGTCCGCCGCGCGGCGTTCCTAAAAGCGAGTATTCCGCGCAAAATTGGTACGATGTCTGGTTTCCCAATCTTTCCCCGAGTCCGCAGACCTTGAAACTGGGTCAGACGGCGATAACACCCGGCGAATGGAAAACCTTTTTTCGAAAATACCGAGCCGAGATGACAACACCGGAGAATGGCAAAATACTGGATCTGCTCGCCGCCTTATCGCATGAAACAAACTTTTCCATGGGCTGTTATTGCGCCGACGAAAAGCACTGCCACCGATCTACGTTGCGTGCCCTGCTTTTGGAGCGAGGCGCGAAAGTGGACTAAAGGAATTATAGTTTGGCAATGGTTGGAAAAAGCCGTTCAGTTTACATCAAGCGAATGTAGGGAACGGCCATGCCACTGCATGAATGGGCGCAACGTTCCCTACATGATGATTTATGATCCTGTCGTCTAAATATTCTTTGCCGCCTTTTCGATAGCCTTCCTGATCGTGTCGAG
>CAZOPH010000077.1:0-8200 GCA_964581635.1 uncultured Smithella sp. | reverse complement strand
TCACTGTTACTTGGTGGTCTTCGTACTTTTTTTAAACTGTTGTGCGTATTCGTAAACAAATTTCAATATCATCTTCTTATGAAGCAATTCCATAAAGGTATTTGCCAGTACGAGAGCATCTTCAATCATTCTTACTGCTTTTTCTGGAGACATCTTCCCAGTTATACGGGGTATTATTACTCTCACCTCTTCTGCCACAAGACTTTCAATCATTTCTTTGAATATGTTAACAATGCTGGTATCAAAACCCAAAGTCTTCGTAAAGCCAATCACACGAGCCTTAGCCCATAGCTCGACAATTCGAACATCATCCTCATCATAAAAGATCTTATTACATTTTTTAATCGGATCAAGAATATGGTTTTCCCCCAGCTCTTTGATTTCTTTGAGAGGAATTCCCGTCCACTCACATAGTTTTTTTGCCGTCACTGGTTTTATCTTGGGCCGTTCCTTCAAGTGAAGGAATAATTTACCATCCATTTGAAAAATGGTCCTCAGTTCATCGATGGTCATATTATCTTTTCTCGCACCGACGATCTGTTTAATTATGGACAGAGGTAAAAAACGTTTGCTCTGCAGCTCTTTCACAAGTCTTATGGAATCTAGATGTTTTTTATTATAATAGGCCATGTTGCGTTGTGTCTTGATGGGACGGGGAATCAATCCTTCTTTAATATAAAATTTAATCGTACCTTTTGTCACCCCGGATTCTTCGGAAAGCTTTTTAATTCGCATAAGATTTTCAGAATCTTTTTTCACAATTGGTTTTCACCTCTTCACGTAAACAATTTGTATATTTCATATCACAATTTATGATTCGCTACCTCTATTATCTTAACTGATTCATTCAGATAACCGAATATTTTCCTTGACAGCATAATAAATATTTATTAACCAGATATTTAAAAGTGGGTAGTACTACTTACCACTACTTGGAAATTTTTCATTTCGATATCATGGTCTGATTTACATTTCTGATTGGAGGCATAGATCGTCTTGATTGTCTTGTATGATAATTTAACCATTGAATGCATCCCCCCAAAAACCATCACAGTATATTTTTTTCTAAGTTTAGCTTTATTTATTATTGCTATAATCGGTTGTTCCAGCGGTGCCCCTTCCAAGGAAGCAACAGTTTATGATCCCGGGGCGCCCGTCCAAGCAGTGAAATATGATGAAGCTGCAACGATAACCCTTTATCATGATAACGGCAGTGGATATATACAAATCTTCAACGGTTCCGTTGTTGAAAAAAATGTTATGTCTAAACTTGGTGTAAAGGTAGAAGGTGGTACCTATTCCGATGGCAGGGTTTTCTTGAGTAATGGCTTAGGTTACCAAGTGGAGGCAAAGCAAGAAAAAGGAATTTATATCTGCGATTATTGGATTGGTTTCGATCAGTTGCTTGTGCCCATCCTCGTTCAGGTCATTTATCCGAATAAATATGCATCAAAAGAAAAGTTTCTTTTACGGACTTGCACCGGTGCTGCTGACAATCAGCTGGTTCGAGATGGAATAGATATCTTCGTTGGGAAGGATATACTGGCTACGGCACAGGGCATGGAACTTAATGGCTACACGATCAATCAACTGACCCCGTCTCGGCAATCATCAAGAGTACCACCGCAGAATGCGGTTATTTATGCGGAGGTAAATAAAGGTTTGCTAAATATTAGTACGGATTTCGCAATGGATGACGGAATTGCAGACAACACCACAGCTTTTGTCAGCCCCCTACTGATATTTAATTTTCTTTTCGGCATCCCGGTCATGAATTTAGGGACGGTATCCATGTCGCTATCGGATGTATTCAGCAATCTGGCTGATGAAATAGCTAGTAATATGGCAGGCCTTAATTTAAGCACCAAAACGACCTATCTGGATATCCATGGCCTACCCAATGCAACATCAGATGCTTTTATGGCCATGGATGTCGGTGTCTTCATTGCTGAGAATACCTCAGGGTTTCCATCCGGGGTAACGCTTTATCCAAATAATGATATTACTCACCCGAAGTTGAATCTGGTATCGACGGATGTCCAGCAGCTATTTGAGACGGATGCTCCTGAAGTATTGGCAAAATGCGTAGGAGTAAATCTTTCCATGGATAACCTGACGCAGATCACGAAAAAATTGCTGAAAGGATATATCATCTTTGATGTTGCAAAATTTCCGATTTCCAAGGTTTTGTCTGTCCTTGGTATTCGTGTGTCAGACAAGGACCAGAAAATAAGGATTACCTTCAACCCCGACGGCATTGCCTTCGACTTTAGAACAAGCACTCCAGTACTTATTCTGGACGACTTGAGAATAGAATATATTGAAAATAGCGTTCCCATGTGGATGATGTCCCTTGATATGGCATTCAGTCTTGCCATAAGTAGCCATATCGAGACAGTTACCGACACTATAACAGGCCAGACATCGGAGAAATCCAGCCTTGATATTCATATATCGCTTGTACCCGGTTCTTCTCGATGCCACGTTATGAAGGATGATCAAGGTATAGGATTGCTCGATCATTCAAATTTTGTCGAATCTCTCGTAGAGGCATTGGGGGAAAAGCTAGTCTCCTCTGATGGGGCTGATCTGATGTTTTCAATCAGTATGGAGAATTACGGTTTAAGCCTAAGCGACACCAAAGCAACATCAGGTGCAGGTCGCTATTTTCTTAAAATGTTTACAACAGGGTCCGATCTCAAGAAGACCCTGAGCTATGTATATACCGAGAAATAAGATATCTGCGGATGTACAGAATAAAAATCGTCAGGAGGTTCTATTATGAAATGCCCTTTTATCTGGAAAGTTGCGGTTATTATGGCCATCTGTTGCATTTTTGCCTTACCTCGACAGGCATTGGCCGGGATGAGCGCTTATGACATCGTAAAGAAATCAGAGGGCCTGCTTGATCAAGCCAAAGACAGCAAGGTTGAAATGACTATGACATTGGTAAATAAGAAAGGAGAGAAACGAGAGAGGGGTCTGAGCGCCTTTATGAAGAAGGAGGGAGAAAAAAAATCAAAGTCGATCCTATTTTTTAATTCACCAGCCGATGTCAAGGGAACCAGTTTTCTTGTCTGGACGGATGAAAAAAAACAGGACAGGCAATGGCTTTATATGCCTGCGCTTCAGCGTACACGCCAGATAAGTGCAAGCGGAAAAGGCGAAAGCTTTATGGGCACAGAACTTACCTTTTTCGATATGGGCAGTAAGGATGTCAATGACTATAACTTCACACTTCTCAAAGAAGAGAACGTGAACAGCGAAATGTGCTACGTCATTAAAGCGATTCCAAAGAAGGTAGAATTTTATAATGAAATTATAATCTGGATCAGAAAAACCAACTACATACCTATCAAGGTTGATTTTTATGATACAAAAGGAAAGTATCTCAAGCAGGGACTTTTCATGAATGTAAAAAACGTTCAGGGCATTAACACACCAACTCATATTGAAGTATACAATGAACAAAATGGAAGGAAGACGATTATTGACCTGAAAAATATCACATATGATTCCGGCCTGAAGGACGACATATTCACTGAGCGTTTCATGACAAGAGGAATGTAGATTTGAGGTCCTTCTTCCCGGCATTGATTTTCATTGCAGGATTATTTCTTTCATGTCTGACTGCAGAAGCTTATGAATTTGAAAGGAATGTCGTCGCTAAGCTTTCCATTGGGGGATACCTTCAAGGTAAGGCTATCTATGCCTTCGATCATAATACCCCCGATGAGTATCCTTCCAGTGAGATTGGACTGGAGATGAAAGCAAGCGCTTCCCCATTGTTGTCTGCCAAGTTATTGTTAAAAGTGGACCAGGACGGGAAGGTAAGGGATCCTGGTAACGATAGTATCTTCAATCAGTTTAACTTGGTTTACCAGGATAAAAATCCATACGTCGATGTCAATGAAGCTTATTTTGACATCTATACTGGAAAGGTTGATTTCAGGCTGGGAATTCAAAAATTTGCTTGGGGCCGGCTTGACGAATTAACGCCCACTGATAATCTGAACACCGCGGATCTGACTGAAGGCGGTACCAATGAGCAGGCGGAACGGAAGATCGGTGTGCCGGCGGTTAAGATGAATTATTATTCAGATCTGTTCAATACAGAACTTGCCTGGATTCCACGGTATGTTCCCTATCGTCTTCCAAAAGTACAGGAAAGATGGTTTCCGGGAGTATTGATGCTTCCTCCGGTAATAAAAACAAATACCGCCTTTGGTGATATTCCCGTTGCCACTGCATACAAGGATATCGATCTACCTGACTTTAATCTGGATCATTCGGAGGTCGGTATAAGAATCTCCAAATACATTGAAGGATGGGATGTTTCACTGAGTTATTTCAGAGGTTTTGATGCCATGCCCCTAATGAATACTCCCACAGACATCACTGTTCAGCTAAACGATCCTATCGCTCTTGCATATGAGCTTACGGCCAATATTAATATTGAGCCCAGGCTCCATATGATGAATGTCTTCGGCTTTGATTTCACAACCACCATCAGTTCGTTCACGGTCCGTGGTGAGTATGCCTACTTCAACAACAAGTATTATATGCGTAAATTCAGCTCTGTCTTGAATGAACTTGTTACAACCCATCAAAGAGATCAAATTCTGTCATCATTCATGAGAAAATATGTCGATTCCGGGGGTACTGCGACCACACAGGCGTTTCATATTGACCCGGAAGTCGAACTTCAGAAAGATTCCATGAAATATGGATTGGGGTTAGACTACATCCATGGTGACTCGAGCATAAGTATCCAATGCATCCAAGAATTCATCCCGCATTATGATTCGTCAAAGCCAGTATATTTTAACAAAGACGGCATTCACACAATGATAACTTTCTTGTTCAAACAATTTTTACTCCAGAACAATTTAGAGATCAATCTGGGAGGAGCTTATGATGTGGAGTATCAGGATATTATGCTAAAGCCGTCCATTAAGTACAACTTCACAAATGATTTGCAGGGTATCCTCGGCCTATTAATCATTGATAGCTCTCATGATGACTCTATGTTGGGACAGTTCAGAGATAATGACGAAGTATTTGTAAAACTCAAATATTCATTTTGACGAATTGAGGTGATGTTGTACGGACAGGCAAAAGAATGATTTCAAGGCAATAAAACGTAATGATAGTTAATTATTAAACTTTGCATTGTACTAAAGTTCTGAAAATGGCCAGTGACAGGGTCAAGTATCATCATCTTCAAGCACGGAGTTGACGAACAGGGAGCAACTATGAAAAAAATCATAAAGTTCTGTGTGAATTATCCCTACTGGATTATCTGTTTAGTATTACTGGCGACCATCCTTTTCAGCTTTCAGCTGTTCAATATCAAGATTGATCCACGTGTTGAAATCTTTCTCCAGCAGAATAACCCTGTTGAGAAAGATTTCAGAGCCAATAAAAAAGAGTTCGCCCCATATGCGGACATTCTGATCGGCATGATGCATTCGAATATCTATACATCGTCTTCGCTAAAAAAGATTGAGGCTATAACCGAAGAGATAAAGGCTATCAAGGGTGTGCAAAAAGTAACTAGCATACTGACCGTAATAACTATCAAGGGTAACGAGTCCGGGCTCGTCGTAACCCCTATGTCTCCGGAAGGTGTGGCCCCTTCTAAAGAACAGGATATTGCAACGTTCAGGGAAAAGGTTGGATCATGGGATGTCTATGATGACATTTATATTACTAAGGACGGAAAAGGGACTGCCATTGTCGTCGCCCTTTCCGAAAATGTAGAGACAGATCAGATCGTTCCGATTTACTATCAACTCCAGAATATCATAAAAAAACACGAGGGACCCGAGCAGTTTTTCATCTCCGGAACCAAGGTCGTGGAAGCCCTGCAGGGGGATTACATGATGAAGGATCTGAAGCTGCTGATTCCTCTTGTAATCTTAATATTGCTGGCATCATTGTTCCTGTTTTTCAGAAATCTGAGAGGAATGATTCTACCTCTTATCAGTGTCGCCATCTCATGCACATGGACTATGGGTCTCATGGCCATTTTGAAAATCCCAATTACCATGGTTACATCAGCTCTGCCGATTGCCCTCATGGCTGTGAGTTCAGCTTACGGAATTCATGTCCTTGAGAATGTCCTGTCAGATTCCTCAAACGGGCATAAGGGCAAAGAAGGAATATTAAACTCCCTCTACCGAGTTGCCTTGCCTGTTATCATGGCAGGACTTACCACGGTGGTATCATTTATTTCTCTGTGCACCACATCGATAGTCCCCATTACACAGTTTGGTTTTTTGTCGGCGTTTGGGATATTCAATGCGCTCATCATATCCCTGACTTTTGTTCCCGCCGTCCTTTCCTTGCTAGATAAATACGGCATGGAATACATCTCACATCACCATACGAGCAAAGATCTGATTGGTCCGATCCTGAACTGGCTGTCTCGCGTAACCATTTCGCACAGCTCATTGATTCTTGTCACTGCATTGTTCCTGCTGTTCTTCTCCATCTTCGGCGCCCTGCAGATGAAAAGCGATCTGAACCTCATAGAAGATTTCCGCAAAGACAGCCCTATACGCATAGCGGATGAAATACTCAATAAGCATTTCGGGGGTACCTCTCAGTTCAATGTAGCAATCAAGGGGGAAAATGCTGATGACATAAAAAATCCGGCTGTCCTGAAGAAAATCGAAAGACTCCAGGATGAGCTCAAGGGGATTGACGACGTCGGAAAAGCTGTTTCGATCGTTGATTTCATAAAAAGGATGAACCAGGCCATGCATGATGGGAAGCCGGAGTATTATATCATACCGGAATCAAGGGAGATCGTTGCACAGTATTTGCTCCTTTTTTCCTTCTCTGGCGGAGGAGACGTTCTGGATAGTTTTGTGGACTTTGATTTCAAGGACAGTCAGATTCTGCTTCAGATGAAGACGCAAAGCGGCTATCTGGCACAGGAAGTTGCGGATACTGTCGCCAGGTTCGAAAAGAAGGAGATAGCCAATAATAGCCCTGTAAGCTCCATCATCACGACAGGGCTTGCAATGCTTGCCAAGGAGTTCAACCGTCTCGTGGTCTGGAGCCAGATTACAAGCTTTATTGCCGCTTTTATCTTGGTGCTGATCGTTACCGCGGTTTCATTCAGGTCCCTCAAGTTGGGTTTATACAGCATGGTCCCACTTATCGCTCCCATAGTTTTAAATTTTGGAATTATGGGAGTTTCCGGTATCAAGCTTAATGCCGCAACTGCGATCATTGCCAGCCTCGCCGTCGGCATGGGAATAGATTACTCTATTCATTTTCTGAGTCGTTACCGGCATGAGATAAATATCGTCAACGACGTTGACAAGGCTATCAGGATGTCACTTCAGACCTCCGGACGCGCCATCCTCTACAATGCACTTGCCGTTGCAGCAGGGTTCCTTGTATTTATCCCGTCCAACTTTGTTATTTTATGCCAGATGGGAATGCTCGTAGCCCTAGTGATGATGACCACTTCCATCGCTGCCATTACGCTTCTGCCCGCTATAGTAAAGGTGTTTCCCCCACAGCTTGTGGAGGAGCCAATGCTTACTCCCTCCATCAAGGTACCATTCAAACTCATACCCACTAGCAAACTTTCTGAGGCTGAGCAGGTAGTATTGAAAGAAGATTGATAAGAACTTGCTTTTATTTGTTTTATAGAAAAAAATTATGGTAGGTGATTGCACCACTATCTGCAGCGTGGTTAGAAATCATATTGCTCGAATGAATCCCTTTTGGAAAATTTGAGACAGTTATACTGATTTAAGTTTAATTTACAATGGTTGACTTCTTCATCAATTAACGGTTTTTTTATTTTGGGCAGATAAGATCGTTGCTTGATACATTAGTAATTTTTTAATCAACATTTTACACTGATCTTCAATATAAATGACTACCAAATAATGTGAATTGTAGTTGATGACAGCGCTCTTACCGATTTGGGAATTTTGAACAATCAACAAGTAGATTATGGTAAGTATAGAAAGCTAAATATTGTTTTTACTTTTCTATTCAAAAGGCAAACTTTCGATTGATAATGATGTATTGATTTATTCAGAACAATCGAGTAAAGATTAAACACGTTATTTCTAATAGATTTGTCCAGGGTTCAGAAACTTTTTGTTTCTGGAGGATTTTTGATGGTCGGGCCGCCATCTGACTCAAATGTCAGTGGGCGGCTTTTTTTATG
>CAZOPH010000076.1:0-8211 GCA_964581635.1 uncultured Smithella sp. | reverse complement strand
CACAAAGGCGGAAAATTCACCCGCGGTCTGGGTATGCTCAAGGCCATCGACTATATACCGCCTGCGGAAGTTCCGGATAAAGAGTATCCGTTTGTACTTTCCACAGGGCGACGTCTGTATCATTACCACACAAGAACGCAAACAGGACGTTCGCAGGGCATCAACGAGCTGCTGGGCGAGGAAACCGCCGATATTTCCGCAGCCGACGCCGAAGCCAGAGGCATTGCGGATGGTGAAAGAATCTCCGTGAAATCCCGACGCGGCGAGGTTGTTGTGAAAGCGCGCGTGACGAAAGAAGTGCCCCCCGGCCTGGTCTGGATGGCCTTTCACTTCCGGGAAAACTGTGCCAACTGGCTGACCAATCCTGTTTATGATCCGATTACGCAGACGGCAGAATACAAGGCTTGTGCGGTGCGGATTGATAAACTTAAGTAGAAAAGTTCAAAACATCCCGCGATAATGGCGGGATGTTTTTTGCAAACTTATATGCTATTAATAGCACACAGATAAACATTTACAGGAGAGCCGCCACTATGAAAAATTACCGAATTGTTGTTGCATTTGCTTTGATCATTTTGATGAGTCCTTTTCCCGCCCTGGCCCAGGAAAAAATATCTGTTGCCGTCGCGGCAAACTTTATTTCAGCCTTTAAAGAAATTGCGGCTGACTTTGAGACAAAAACGGGAGTAAAAGTTGAGGCGACTTTTTCTTCCACAGGAAATTTATATAACCAGATCAAAAACGGAGCTCCTTATGATATTTTTTTGTCCGCTGATGAACAAAGGCCGGATCTTTTACAAAAAGAAGGGTGGACGGAAGGGACTTTTATCTATGCACGGGGGCAGGCTATTTTATGGTCGGCCAATAAGGATTTCTGCAAAGCTGCTACCTGGCAGGATGCTCTGAAAAACAATCAGATTAAAAAGATTGCCATTGCCAATCCCTTGACCGCGCCTTACGGTGCTGCAGCAAAAGCGGCACTCCAAAAAGCCGGACTGTGGGATGCTTTACAAAGCAAAGTGGTCAACGCCCAGGATATTGCCCAGTCTTTTCAATATGCGACCACTTCTGCGGTTGATGCCGGTTTCTGCGCACTCTCAGCCACGGTTAGTCCGCAAGGGAAAAGCGGCTGCTTCTATAACGTTCCGGAAGCGCCGGATATTGTTCAAGCCGCCTGTATAGCAAAAAATGCTAAAAGCAAAAAGGGCGTAGAACTCTTTGCAGCTTTTTTAATTTCAGAGCATGCACTTAAAATAAAAGCAAAATACGGTTACAGGTAAATGGATTATCTCGCGCTCTATGTGACGTTGAAGCTTGCTTTTGTTACGACGGTCTTTCTCATGGTGATCGCCGCACCGATCGCTTATCTTCTGGCGTATTATCATTTTCCGGGGAAGTCGCTGCTGGAGGCACTGGTTTATCTACCGATGGCCTTGCCGCCAACGGTCATCGGTTTTTATCTGATTATCGTCATGAGCCCGAAAGGATTTGTCGGGCGGGTCTGGGGATCACTTACCGGCGGATCGTTGTTGTTCACTTTTCTGGGTATCACCATCGCGTCCATCATATATTCGATTCCCTTTGCCGTTCAGCCGATGAAGGCGGCCTTTTCCAAAATTGACCGTCGTCTGCTGGAAAACGCCTATATTCTCGGTTTGTCGAAACGGGCGGCTTTTTTAAGGGTAATCATTCCCAACTCGGTTGCCGGCATTGCCGCCGCCGCTGTCCTGGTTTTTCTCCACAGCATCGGGGCGTTCGGCGTTTTGTTAATGGTTGGCGGCAGTATTCCGGGAGAGACAAAAGTCGCATCTATTGCTATTTATGAAGCCGTGGAAACCATGAATTACTCTACCGCGGGGATGCTGGCGCTCAGCTTCATTCCGATCAGTTATGCTTTTTTGCTTTTGATCAATAAACTCAATAAGGATTCACTTCCATGACCATTTCCGCATCTTTCAAGAGAAGACTGAAATATTACGATCTGGATCTATCTTTTACCTGTGCGACGAATAAGATGATGGTGATGATCGGACCGTCCGGCGGCGGTAAGACGACGATCATTCGCATACTGGCAGGTCTCGAGAAGCCGGATAAAGGCCAGGTGATTTTTGGCGATGAGGTCTGGTTTGATTCTGAACACCGAATCAATATTTCACCGCAGAAACGACGTCTGGGATACGTGTTTCAGGATTATAATCTTTTCCCGCATCTCAATCTTCTGGACAACGCGGCGTTTGCCGCCGTTGAGAAAAAGGAGGTCGATGACCTTTTCGAACTTTTTAAAATCAGTCATCTGAAAAAGCGCAAGCCGCATATGGTTTCCGGCGGTGAGCGTCAGCGCTGCGCCATTTGTCAGGCGCTGGCGCGGCATCCAAGATTGCTTTTACTCGACGAGCCTTTTTCCGCGTTGGATGTGGTTACGCGCCGGGGATTAAGGGAAGAACTCAAAAGTCTGAAGGGCAGGTTGTCATGCCCCATTATTTACGTGACCCATGACATTCATGAGGCGCTGTTTCTAGCCGATGAAATTCTGCCAGTTGTTGACGGCAAAATCGATAGAGGGTGGATGCAACGGACAATTACACGAGAACCCGGAGAGGCTGTGCAAGCTAAAGGCGCGCGTGAACCTCGTTTGTCATTAGTTTATTAAAATTCGTGAGGAGTAAATTTACATGAACATCTGTACCTATTCTTATGAAGAATATCTCCACTTGGTGAAGTCTTTCCACGGCAATCTTGCACCGGGTCTGATTATCGGCGGCTTTATCGTTGATCTGGCCATGAAACATCTACCCGAAGGCGAATTTTTTGATGCCGTTTGCGAAACGCCGGTTTGTCTGCCCGATGCTGTGCAGATCCTGACGCCTTGCACCATAGGCAACGGATGGTTGAGCATTGTTCCTTTCGGCAAATTCGCCGTGACGCTGTATGAAAAATACACGGGCAAAGGCGTACGGGTTTATCTGGATACGGAAAAACTGAACAACTGGCCGGAAGTGCGCGACTGGTATCTGAAGAAAAAGAAAAAGAGCGAACAGAATCCGGATGTGCTTTTAGCGCAAATCAAGGAAGCAGGTCATGGCTTGCTTAGTATTCAGCGTGTACAAATCGAGCCTGAAAAAGTCCGCCGCAAGAAAATGGGGCCGGTAGGTGTTTGTCCGGAGTGTGGAGAGGCCTATCCCGTGCGTGACGGAGAGAAATGTCAGAGCTGCCAGGGCGACACGCCTTACACAAACGTGTTTGCCGTCATTCCTAAAAAGTAATTGGCCATGCTCAAACCGGGAATCATCCTTCAACGTATTTATAACCGTCTTGAGCCTTCCGCGAAAAGCAGGCTGATTGTCGATTTGCGCGTGGGATTGAGTTATGTGGGCGTGAAGTTGGATAACGGCCAGTCTGGAATCGCCGCCGTCTTGCCGGATACAACACCCAGAAGCTGCACCGCTTTGAAAGAAGCCGGAACTTATGCCGGCTCTTCTTCAGTGGACGCGTTGAAATATCTTGTTGACGGCGGAAATGCCCTTCATCGCGCTATCGGCCTGGCTACAGCCAATGCGCTTGTCGTATTACCCGAAGATAAAACCGAAGACCGTGAGGCAACGACGTACTTCAATTTAAAACCTGGTGAGAAAGTGGCGATGGTCGGGCTTTTTTCACCGTTGGTCGAACGGATCCGCGCCAAAGGCGCCAAGCTCACAATCATCGAAAAAAATCCCGAACGCATAGGTTTGCTTTCAACTGAGGATAGAAAGCAGGCGCTTCAAGATTGCGATGTTGCTATCATCACCGCCACGACACTTCTGAATAATACTTTTGAGGAAATCACCACTGCGTTGTGCTCGCCGCATTCGGTTGCTCTAATGGGACCCTCTACACCGCTTCTACCGGAAATTTTTCGGGACACTCCGGTTACTCATCTGGGTGGAGCGGTAGTAGCCGATTCGGCAAGGGCCTTACAGGTCATTTCCGAAGGCGGAGGTACTCCGGCGCTTCGACCTTACCTACGGTTTGTGAATTTAATGTTATGAGCGGTTTTTCTTATCACTATTGGTAAAGAGCGGGCACCTATTTATAAATGATCGTGCCGACAGGTTTTCCATTCAGGGCCTTCGTGAGGTTTCCCTTTTTTAGGCCGTTAATAATCTGAACCTGTTCGAGCACTTCGCTGTTTTGAAGGATTTCCAGACAGGGCCGTTCAATAATTAGATCATCCAGATTTCTTTTCAGAAGATCTTTTACGGTGATTTCAGAGATAAACGTTGCCTTGTTGTTTTTCTTCGGATCATCCGTATAAAGTCCCTGCTCGTCCTTGACGAAAATGCAGCTGCGGGCGCCGATCAAATCGGCGATAATCAAAGTGCCCACATCGGTGCGATGAATAGGAATCCGCGACTTGGTAACAGGTAAGGCAAAGTAGTCGTAAGGCGGCATACCGTGCATCACGGGAATACAATCCTGGGCAAAATAATTGGATAGCTTCGTGATTTCGTCGTGACCGATTTTAATGCCGCCCCACGGTGCAAGGAGCGTCGAAACCAAGAGGGCATTCTGTTCGGAAACGGAGCTGCCGAATTTGGCGATGATTCCCGTCGGCATGCCCAGCTCCAGTCCAATGGAGTAGATATGACGGCTCCGCGTGCCGCCGCCCGTCGTCAGAAGGATCTTGTGCTTTTTCTTATTGGAGACAACTTCCTTCATAATGGCAGGCAGCGCTTTGACGCCTCGATCGCAGATAGATTGGCCGCCGATCTTGACGATATTGACGTCAGGGAAAAGCCTTTGTTGAGGAGCAACTTGGAGCTTTTTCATAAATGTTTTGCCTACCAGACTCTCGCCCATGAGTCTGCTTTTCACATGCAACCTGCGACCGTCGCGTTCTCGATATAACGCCATAGCTTATTCCTTAACCTCAATCTCATCTTCTTGAACCTTGCCGTCTTTAGGAACCTTAAGCAGAATCAGATCCGCGCCCACGGAAGCGGCAATTTCTTCCAGTTCCTTCTTCCTCAGATGGTCGCCATAAAAGGTGATGTTCACATCGGCAACCGCCACCAGCTTAAAGCGCGGTTTCTTTTCTTTGGTTCCCACTTTATGTCGTTCGCGATAAAATATTTTTCCTGACATCATGACACCTCTCTAAATCTTTTATTTGTTAGGGTTTCGTTTCTCTCCCAGGCTCTCCCATCGGCCAGGGCTAAAGGGTTGCACGGGAAGTACAACTTCATGCCCCCAGAGCCTAGGTCTTAGCCAACCTTTTGTCTTCACCATATCTCCCGGATGAGGACAGCAGGCGTCCCGATCCGTAGAAACCACCCGCATGCCTTTTTGTATCAGTTCCGAAACAGCCACGAGATCAGGAAATGCTCTTAAGTCGGAATATTCTATAAAGCGCCCGCACCACCCAGAAGCAGTAAGGCCGACAGCAGCAGCGGCACCGATGATACCGTCGTTTGTACCACCATGTCCCGAAAGATGAGCGCTGCCCACCGCTTGCATCGCGTCACTTTGTGATACGACCTTCGCCGTGCATAGCAATCCAAAGGACTCGAGGGCGGGTAAAACCGGACTGCCTTCGCTCACCACGCAAAGACCAGGATCACTGCCGGGGAGAGCCATAGCTTCTATATGAGTAATGGCGGTACTCTTCAATGTTTCAATAAAAGACACGTCGGGGCAATCCACGATTACACAAGCGGAACTGTTATGAGAAGTATAAGGTATGGCCGGATCCACAAGCAGCTGCTGACGAACAATGCCCCACACCTTACATGCCATGGGGATTATCTGTTCATAACGACGAGCCAGCTTTCCCGTACCGATCGCTGAGCCCAAAACATCCGTATCATCAAAACCGACGTACACGCGCATTACGCTACTCCACTACTACGAATGTCTAAACTATAAAATTGTCACTTCTATATGTCAATTGAATAATATCCAATATCCCCGTGGCTGCGTTGGGTTGCCATTTAAGTGCCCAGTAATTTTTTGAAAAATTTAATTTACAGAGTTTTCCTTTGATTGACTGAAAGTCATCTTGCCCCCGTATTCATAGATTCAGTTTTTGTAGCGAGCTGATCTGACTACGGTTTTTTATTATGCCATAAATGACATAAATCAATGAAATTACTCATATTTTTGCGTTGACAACGGCGGTCATTGAATATATAAGAATTACCCAATGAAAGCGTTATTTTCTAAAAAAACGTCGTGCTCTAAAGCCCAGGTTTTTCCAAGAAACTTTTCCCTGAAAATGACAGCTCAATCGAAACGACTGAATATGGAAGTTCAAAGAGTATGAAAAGAACATGTATAAATTCTGAGGAAAGGAGAAGGAATTCATGAACGTCAGCAGAAGAGGTTTCTTGAAACTTTCCGGCGCTGTCGCAGCGGTCAGCGGTTTGGGCATCAGCCTTACGCCGACATCCGCCCACGCACAGCAGCTGAAAATAAAGTACGCTAAAGAAACCACCACCGTTTGTCCCTACTGTTCAGTGGGATGCAGCATCATCGTGTCCGTGCGCGACGGCAAGGTCGTCAACACAGAGGGGGATCCTGATAGCCCCATCAACAAAGGTTCTCTGTGCAGCAAGGGCGGTTCGATCTACCAGATGGCCGTAAACGAGAATCGCCTGGGTAAGCCACTTTATCGCGCGCCTTTTGCCACTGAGTGGAAAGAGGTGGAGTGGGAATGGGCGTTGGAGAAGATTGCGGAAAATGTCAAGAAAAGCCGGGATGCCAGTTTTAAGAAAACCAACAGCAAGGGTGAAGTCGTCAACCGCACCGAAGGCATTGCCTCGGTCGGCAGCGCGGCGATGGATCTTGAGGAATGCTTCACATACCAAAAATTCTTGAGGGGGTTGGGCCTTGTTTATATTGAACATCAGGCCCGTATCTGACACAGCCCGACTGTACCGGCTCTGGCAGAGTCGTTCGGACGCGGCGCAATGACCAATCACTGGGTCGATTTCAAAAACAGTGACGTTATCTTAATCATGGGAAGCAATCCCGCTTCCAACCATCCTGTGTCCTGGAAATGGATACAGCATGCCGTTGATAATCGCGGCGCAAAGATCATTTGCGTGGATCCCCGCTTCACGCAATCGGCGGCTAAGGCTCATCTTTACGCACCGCTTCGTTCAGGAACGGACATTGCTTTCCTGGGCGGTATGATCAAATATATTCTCGACAACAAGCTTTATTTTGAAGAGTATGTCAAGCATTACACCAATGCCAGTTTCCTGGTCAATCCAGCCTTCAAAATGCCCGGACAAAACAAGGGCGTTTTTTCCGGTTTTACCAACGGGAAGTATGAAAAAGACACCTGGTCGTATCAGACGGATGCCGCGGGTGTGATCAAAAAAGATCCGACGATGACAGACCCAAATTGCGTGTTCCAGCTCCTGAAGAAACATTATTCACGTTACACGCCGGAAATCGTCAGCAAAATCTGTGGTACGCCGGTGGACAAACTCATCGAAGTTTACAAACTTTATAGTTCAACCGGCAAGCCCAACCGGGCGGGCGTTGATCTTTATGCGATGGGTTGGACACAGCACACGGTCGGTACGCAGAACATTCGCACGATGTGTATGATTCAGCTTCTGCTGGGCAACATGGGCATCGCGGGCGGCGGTGTCGCGGCCATGCGCGGCGAATCCAATGTTCAGGGCTCCACCGACCATGGACTTTTGTTCCATATCTGGCCCGGTTACATCGGTACTCCGACGGCTTCGATAGTGACACTCAAAGACTTCAATGAAAAGCGGACGCCTAAAACCAAGGAAAAAGAATCGCTCAACTGGTGGAAAAATTTCCCGAAGTATTCGGCCAGCTTCCTACGGTCGATGTACGGCACGGGTATGAGTATTGAAGATGCTTACGCAATACTGCCCAAACTCGACGACGGCGCCAATTATTCATGGCTCCAGATTTTTGACGACATGTACAAAGGCAAATTCACCGGCTTCTTCGCCTGGGGTATGAACCCGGCCTGTTCCGGAGCTCATTCCAACAAAGTCCGCCAAGCCTTGGGTAAAGTGGACTGGATGGTGAACGTCAACCTTTTTGACAACGAAACAGGCTCGTTCTGGCGTGGTCCCGGCATGGATCCCACCAAGATCAAAACGGAAGTCTTTATGCTGCCTTGCGCCTCATCGATTGAAAAGGAAGGCAGCATCGCCAACTCCGGCCGGCTCCAGCAGTGGCGAT
>CAZOPH010000075.1:0-8433 GCA_964581635.1 uncultured Smithella sp. | reverse complement strand
TACAAAGATACCACACAAAAATATTTCAGCCTTTTTTGCGGCGTTTGGGTTTTTCCGGCGCGAAGAGGCTGGTGTATTTCTGGTAGAGTTCAAATAAAAACGCAACACGTTCGGCTTCGGTTTTAAAGGTCGTTTTGCCGTAGGCGGCACATCGATCAACCAAGCACAGCAATTAGTTCTGCTATCACCTTGACATCATCTACCTTTTCTTCAGTGAAGACAAGAGGTTCATATCCTGGTGTGGTTGTATCAGGTCGTAGGGTAATTGAAGAATGCCGCCAAGAACCGTCTGGGAGAAGTCTTTTTTTACTTTCATATTTCTTAACTGTGAATTGTCCGCCGTTGTCAGCATCGGCAACTTCTCTGTGTTGAGCAAGGACTATCTTTCCTTGGCGGGTTCCTTCAGGATTAAATCTGAATAGACACCATGACCCATTGGGAATGCGTCGATTCATGGATTCTCCAACAACTTGAGCAATAAAAAGGTCACGACTAGGGCGAAAAGCCTGCGGAAGCTCAACCCAATCAATATCAAATAAATCATCAACTCGTTGTTCAGTACTAAATTTCCCTGCTGCTATCTTGAGGTCATACAGCGGTATACAATTTTTGAAAGGTAGGATCTCCTCGCGTGATAAACGCCTGAATGGTAGCAAAACAGCAACGTTGGCTTCTTCGGTCATTGATGCAGTCAACATGATTTCTTTTTTAAATTCTGGTGCCTGAATGCAGCTCGTAAAGTATAGTCTCGTTTCTTCATCAACAAAATAGACGTAACACCCTTTTTGCCCACGGGTCATGAGCGTACGGTAAGTATTCTTAATGATAGCTTCAAGACGTATTTTAGTAGATTCAGGTTCTTTTTTGATCAATGATTTCCAGGTGTGAATTGATCTGTCTGTACTGGCTCGTTCTTGAGGCTTTGTAATAATTTCACCCTTTCGGGCAACCAGATCAGGTCCAACGATAACCCCAACATAATCTAATTCTAAACCCTGACATGTATGGATGCATCCAACCTCACTGACTGAATCAGGTTTGATAATCCAAGCTTGCCCATCGGTGTCCAGATTCCATGTCGCCCTGTAATCGTCAATAACAATATCCTTGAGCCGCGGATCACGTTTGCTTATCCATTTCCAGCAATAACCTGCAACCAAGCGGGCCTTGTTATTTTCCATGTTCTTCTCGCGAATCAAGTTGTGCAATTCTGATGGGCTATTTACGATGCGGAAATCATATTCATCAGACTTGAGTATGTCATTTGCCGTTTTTCTAATCTGTAGCGTATTGTCCAGCCAGGCAAGGTAACCATCAGAACCATTGCAGCGAAATTGTGACTCAAGCTTAAGTTCAGCAACCTTTGCACCTAACTCTTTTGCCCAACGGCGGATTTGTTTTTTGTCGCCGATGTCTTTGAGCGTGACCCTCTGATCCTCATCGATGAAGAATACACTGGACTTACTAGCGTTGATTATTTCTTTAATTTGATTTTCACCAAGATGACTAAACATGCCCGATTTCTCATTGAGCCGGTGCGCTTCGTCAACAATCAAGCAATCAATGCTGCTTGCTGGCATTTCATAATAAGTACCAGATCCATTAAACATATTTGAGATGTGTGATTTCTTGAATGAACCGGTGAGCATGGCTTCGTATACTTGCCGGGGTGCAGAATTACGAGTAACATATTGCGCAACAATTTCGCGTTTTGTGAGTTCAACAAGCAGATTAATTGCCACCACTGACTTTCCCGTGCCTGGACCTCCCTCAACTATTAAGACATTCTTTTTCTTTTCAGAAGATTTCACGGCTAGTTTCATGGCTGTTTCATAGACGATTTTCTGATCATCTATCATTACAAATTCCTGATTGCCTTGGAGCATGGACACGAGTTGATCAGCAAGATTCTTTGACGGTTTTATCTTGCCATGATCAATGCGATACATGATATGCTTCTTATCGCCATATTTGACATTCGCTTTTATAAAAGAACGAAGTTTGAGAGCATCTTTTTTAAGGAAAAGGGGTGCTTTTTGGATGTACTCTTTGTAGAAATCGTTAGCAATAACGTTGTCATGATCATAATTGTGAAGATATGCACATGGATATAGCTGGATTTTTTCCTCTTGTACGGTCTGGTTAAAATCTTCCAGAAGCCGTTTATATGACCACGCTTGATACGATGGGTGAAGTGTTTCCTTTAGCCCGTGTTGAAACCGTGTGCTAACTAACGCATCTTTTGATGTCAAGGACGCCCGTTGCCACTGTTTGAGTTCTATAAGAATAGCTGACTCACGATCTTGCTCATCTATGCCAGTCAATATAAAGTCGATGCGTTTAGAAGATTGCGGGATATGATACTCAATCGCCACACCTGCATCACCAGGAATATCATCATCAGCCAATACGCGGTCCATATATTGTAGCGAGTTGATCCAAGAATCTATTTCAGATTTTCCTGTCTTTCTACCAGTCGCAGTCTTGTAGGTATCGTAAATGATATTGCCAATATCATTTGTCATGACATCATTTTGAAATTGTGCTTTTGTGGATGAATAAACAATCACAGACTTAGCCCCGTTAATATAGAGTATTGACTCTCTGATAATGGTCTCAATGCCAAATACTTTTTTATAATTCCGTATATTTCTTCGCTGAACCTTTAGCCTTATCAATGGGGTATTTATTTGCATTCTTTATCAGTTTTTCATTTGCTGCTGCAATTGGATCAATGCCAAGCTGGTCCGCAAGGCGCGCGAGATAAATTTGAGTGTCGGCAATTTCATCTTTCACTTTTTCAAGTGTCTTTTGATCGAGATTACGGCTTTGTTTTTCAGTTAACCATTGAAAGTGCTCCATGATCTCTGCTGTTTCAACGGCAAGAGCCATTGAAAGGTTTTTGGGTGAATGAAATTGTTCCCAGTCGCGTTCTTTGGCGAACAAACTGAGTTTTTTCATGAGCTCTTTCATTGAATCTCCTGATTAATGAATGTTTGCTTTATGCGCTTCTAGCGCCATCTTGTAAGCCTCGCCAAAGTCAAGGCCGCAGTTGACGGACGGATCGTATATTTTAAAACCCACGTACATCAGGCACAGCAGGTGCAGACCTGAAAAGGTCTCTCCCAGATAGGCCTTGATAGTATAGGTTTTGCCGGGGGTAGCGTGATCGATGCCATTCATGCCGAGAATGCTGATCTCGGAAACAACGGAAAAGATAGCGTCGCGAGATTGGCCTTCGAAACGGCGAAGGGCATCGAGGCAGTAAGTATAAGCTTCGGGCTTATCGGTTTTCAACGGTTCTGATAAAGCGGAGTCGGCGGATTTATAATTTACGTTGGGATAGGTTGTATCGGTTTGCCAATCGTACCAAGGCCTGATCTTGAGAATACTCGCGAATTCATCCACCACGTCATATTCATCCCCCGGCGTATGCTGGACCATCCTTGTTTGCCAGAGGTCAAAGAGGTTTTGGCCATACGAAAAATATTCGGACTTGCGATAGGCAGATGCATAATCAGTGAGTCCTAAAAAAAGAGCATCAATAAAAAGCGCATATGCGCAATTAAGTGTTACGCTGGCACGAAATATGATGGGGGGGGTGAGCGGTTTAATCTCGGGATTAATGAAAGTATGCAGTCCCTCCATGTGCATCTGATAGAGTGATGCGAACTGCGAATGGCGAAGATCTGGATATTTGTTGTAGAGATTGCGCTCGATCAGCATATCGAGCGGTAAATTGAATACCTGGGCCGTCAGTCCTTGTATGAGTTTGAGCATGATGTCGCTAATACGGTCTTCTGCATATCCCTGCCGCTGCATTTTGGTAATGTGATCGGCAATGGCAAGGACTGCGTATTCTCTTGTTTTGGCCGTTGTTGCAAAAAACCGGTTCCGGTTCATCTGGCGCGCCTCCTGTTCCAGAACGATATGCTCCAGTTCATGGGCGACAAGATGGGGCGTCATCGCCTCGGAGCGCATGCGATAGCGCACACGATGCTCGTTACGGTTATGTTTCCAGGCCATCTGGGAAACGGCGGAAATGTACTCGAGGGAATTGTCCTCTTCAACAACGATGGGATGTCCCGTTGCGATCTCCAACGTCGTTTTCCGCGCCATGATGGAATCCATAAGTATTTTACAATCACTGCGGGCAAGTTCCGTGCTTAGTTCAAGATAAAGTTCACGGGCATTTTTGTAAACCGGCGCACTGCGAATATCTGTCGATGCTGGTTGATCAAAAAGCTGCTCCAGAATTTTCAAAGCCATTTCAGGAGAACCACTAAGCCGATTTACAAGGGCAAGGCCAAAATAAGTATTGGGATATGTCGGATCAATCACCAGTGCTTTGTCGTAAAGTTCTTTTGCCTTGGCAAAATGGCCCTGTTCCATTTGCAAAGTAGCAAAGTTATTGAGCAGCAGGTTGTCCTTCGGGTTGATATTCAGTCCGGCTTCATAATAAAATTCGGCCACATCAAACGCCCGTTCATGCTTGGTTGCAATATTGCCCAGAAGCACAAAGGTCCAGACATTGGTCGGATCAATTTTGAGGCATTGCCGCAATAGCTCCTTGGCCTGCGAAATATTGCCGGTCTCCAAGTGAGCCATCGCCAGATTCCGGCGTGCATCGACATGCTGGGGAAGGGCTTCAATAACTCTTTCAAAATATTTAATCGCTTTTGCGTATACGCCTTGTTGCGCTTCTTTTACACCTTTCTGGTAAAATTTCAGGGCCTCATTAATTTTATCGGCGCGTTGCTCCTGCAAGGCAATTGTGGCTATCCCGTTCTGGATGGAAACGTCAATGGCGGGGGATAAAAAGCCATAGGCCTGCTTGATCAAATCGATGGCATCCTGTTCCGAGAGAGTAGAAAGATCGACAGGGTTTACGGGATCGAGGATGATGTGCTTTAAAGGAACTATGATGGTGATCATGCTGATAGAGTGCTTTCTAATATTTTGTGTGGACAGTACAATGAACAATCTCTTGTGTCAAATAAAGAACAAGGTGCAATAAACCTGTTTTTGCCAAGCTTCCTGACCGGCTCTTCAAAGCTGGCCACGCGTTTGCGGGTTATGCCGAATACATTGAAGAAACCATCCCAGAAGGATTTAGCTTCCGCGTCTTCGGAGCTTGCCTGTTGCCATTCCTTGGAAAAAGCCAGGGCGCGCGATTTGATTTCATTCCAGCTCAGCGGCATAGGTTCAGGCCATTTTCAAAGTTTAGTGATAGGGTCTTAAACGAAAGCTGTAGCTAATCTTTCTGAAACCTTTTTGTTGTGATTCATTTATAAAAAAGTTTCCCGAATATACCCTCAATTATTTTTGTATGCAATACCATTCTGCTCATCATGAACGATAGGCTGCTCAATGCCGTGAACTCAATATTTGACTGATGAGGAGAACCATGATTGAATACACAAGGAACGGACATCAATGACAGACCACTCTGGCCCAACAGAATACAAAAGGACTTTTAGCGTATGAACGATACCTACGAACGATTGCGCGACAGGCTTGAAATGATGGCGACCGGTTACCCGGCAACGGCCAACGGTGTTGAGATCAAAATTCTTCGGCAGCTTTTCAGCGAGGAAGATGCGGACCTGTTTCTGAAAATGGAGGCCAGACCGGAAACGGCTTCTCAGATGGCCGTGCGGGTTGGGGCCGATGTTGCGGATATGGCGGCCAGGCTGGAAGGGATGGCCCGCAAGGGTCTTATTTTCCGGGTCAGGCAGGATGAGGCCATCTGCTATTTTCCGGTTCCTTTCATTGTCGGCATCTATGAGTTCCAGTTGAATAATCTGAATAAACCGCTGCTGAAAGATATCTCCCAGTATTATCTTACCGGGTTGGGTGCTACGTTCCACGGACAGAAAACACCCCATCTGCGTTCCATCCCAATCAATGCCGAAATCGTTGCGGACCAGCCAATCGCTCCTTACGATGACGCGGTTGCCATCATCAAGAGGAAGTCACGCATTGCCGTTGCCGAATGCTTTTGCCGTAAAGCCGTGCGTCTGTATGGAAAGACCTGCTCGCATCCCGCGGAGACGTGCCTGCAGTTCGAAACCTTCGCCGATTATTACGTGGAAAATGGAATGGCGCGCTACATCAGCACCGACGAGGCTCTGGCCATCCTGAAGCAAAGCGAGGCGGAAGGCCTGGTCATCCATATCTTGAATTCCCAGAAGGTGGAAGCCATGTGCTGCTGTTGTTCCTGTTGCTGCGGCATGCTGATTTCACTAAAGCTTTTTCCGGCCCCGGCGCTGGCCGTGAAAAGTAATTATGCCTGCCTGTTTGACGAAGCCCTCTGCACGCATTGTGGTATTTGCGCCAAGCGCTGCACCGTAGGAGCTTTTAAGATGAAGAACGAAAAAATCGAGTTTCATGCCGATCGCTGCATCGGCTGCGGCCTTTGTGTCACAACCTGTCCCACCGAGGCGTTGAATCTCACGAAAAAACAGAATGACAGCCTCTATACGCCGCCGCCAACCGTCTATGATACCTATGCTGTCATGAGCAGAGAGAAAGCCGGATAAATCTTCGCATCATTAGGATAAAAGGGATTTATTTAGCGGGTGATAGGCGACCTCGATGGATAAAATAATAACCGGTAATATTGATGGTATAAAATAAAGATATACAGTGAGGAAGCCATGGAAAATCGACGCGGATTTATCAAGACATGCATGACGGGCTGCGCGATCGGATGCGTGGTAATGGCGGCACCCGGATTGTCGGTGTACGCCTGCGCGTCGCGGCCGCAAAATCCGATCACTAAAAGAAATCCGAAGCGGGCCCTGGTTGTCTGGTACAGCCAGACCGGCCATACCGAGCGCGTCGGCCGTATTATCCGTCATGCCTTGGAAAAGGCGGGACTGACGGCGGATGGGAGGGATTATCGGGAAATTGATAAGAGTTCGCTCGGCCAATACGATTTGATTGCCATCGGTACGCCGGTCCATTACATGGATGTGCCCGTGAACCTGCAGGCTTGGATTAAAACACTGCCGCGCATCGAAGGAATCTCTGTGGCATCTTACGTTACCTTTGGCGGCAAAGGCGACGGACAGCACAACACAGCCTGCGGATTACTCGAACGGATGACGGAAATCGGCGGAGCGGCGGCCGGCATTGCGCTGCTCGGAAATATGTCAACCTTTGCGCCCACTTGGTCAACGGGCAATGCTGAACGAATCCTGGCGTTCAGGGATCGCCCCAACGAAAAGACTTACCAGCAGGCACGCACATTTGCAGAGAGCATCCTGGCCAACGTGGCGGCAGGCCGGACGTATAAGATTGACAGGGAATTTGGGTTGGATTCTCTGATGGGTATTTTCCCGCAAATCGGCTTGACCAAGCTGATGATCACAAATCACCATATTGATACGAGTCTTTGTATCAAATGCGGCACCTGCGTCAAAAAGTGTCCGGTGGGCGCCATTCATTTGCAGGCCGGATCGGTGGATTCCAGGCGTTGCATTGCCTGTATCGGGTGTGTCAACAATTGTCCGACTCAGGCGATGAAAATGAATTTTATAGGCAAACCGGTTTATGGTTTTAAAGAGTTCCTGAAGCGCAATCGGATCGAGATTGCGGAGCCGTCTGAACTTAAGGCGTGAAGACAAAAACCATGTCAGCAGGAGCATAGGTTATGCAAAATGATGATGTTCTTCTCGAACAAAAAGATCATATGGCAATTGTTACGTTTAACAGGCCGCAGCGCAGTAACGCCTTCGATGAAGGCATGTGGGCGGGACTGGCGCAGGTCGTTTCGCAGTTGCAATCACATCTTCCGCGTGCCGTGGTGGTCACCGGGGCAGGGAAGAATTTCTGCGCGGGGTTTGACGTCAATCCTGACAATCCCCAGGTCAGCGGCCTGATCGGTGCAGTGGAGCGGCGGGAGCGGCCGCCCGTCGAGGCACTGATTCGTCTTCTGCAGGATACGGTGGGGAGTCTGGTGAATCTGCCTGTACCGGTGATTGCGGCCGTTAACGGTGACGCCTATGGCGGTGGAGCGGAATTAGCGTCGCGCTGTGACTTGCGTGTGATGGATCCCAATGCAGTCTTCTGCTTCTCCGAGGCGCGTCTGGGACTCATGCCGGACTGGGGTGGCGGACCGGCGCTCACGCGGCTTGTTGGCGCCTCACGGGCGGCGGATATGATCCTCACCGGCCGCAAGGTTGGCGCCGATGAGGCCTTGCGCATCGGTCTCGTCAATCGTATCAGCTTGCCGGGCAAAGCTCTGGAGGAGGCCATGACTTTGGCGGAGACGATTTCTCAAAACGGCCCCCGCGCCATTCGCCATGCCCTGGCAGTCATTAGAAAATCCGCGGAACTGCCTATGAATGCCGCCCTTGACCTGGAAAGAGAACAGGCGGTTTCGCTGATCGTCTCCGGTGAATGTGTACACGGAATTACGGCCTTTCT
>CAZOPH010000074.1:0-8442 GCA_964581635.1 uncultured Smithella sp. | reverse complement strand
CATTGAAGAGGAGAGAAAACATTACGCGATCCTGTGCGATATGAAAAAACGTTACGCAAGCCAATAAACTAAAAATAAAATCATAAAAGATAAAGGAAATCTAAAAGCCGTCTTTTGAGGCGGCTTTTTTCAGTTTCATCCAACCGATGTCCATCTCTTTCTCGCGCCTTGATACGTTCACGTTCTTTATTGTTCTAATGGATTAGCGCTTATTGATTGAAAAAGTGTTCTGCAAGAGTCTCAGCCGTGTCGGGATATTTTACAAAACGAAAAATAATGTAAAATATCTTTAATAATATATTAAATCGATATCTTACATAACAATATCACCAAAAATCACCTTGATAAGGCCTGTTTTTTGCCATTTTACCGTCGAAGTTCTTTACAATTTCGATATTTCGGACACGGGTGTATCATTTTCATCAAAGACATTTTACATTTATAATTTGTATTTATATCAATTATTATAATTATTTAATGTCTATGATCAATAAGAATTTTCATTAAAGGCATGAATTATGCTTACATTGTATGACAAATATATTTGAGGTGAGAACAATGAAAGTATTGATTCACGATGAACGATCGGATGGACTGGATTTCCTGCTGGAGAGCATCGTCAATCATGGTTACAAGGCAGGGATTGCTAAGAATGGTCCTGAGATCATGAATATGTTGTCAGACGAACGATATAACGTTGTTCTGACTAATGGAGGATATGAAGAGCTTGATCCTGATCAGCATTTCCAGCTAAAATCTTCCTCTGCCTTTATCATCGGAATAACAGGGCAACAGAAACGTGAAGAAGGGATAGACTCAAAAGTAAATTTGTGTTTGCAAAGGCCCTTTGAAGTGTCAAAACTATGGCAAGCCATTGATCCGGACAAGAACGGTGATTAATATAAAGACAGAGCTCTGGATACAAGCAATCGAAATTCTGCGATGCATAAATTTAGCCTAGTTCTACTGGATGATGTCAACAAAAAAGAAAACATGTGGTCTTCGTGGTGATTTTCACCCATCAAAGATCCATTATTTATAAATTAATACTGCTCAGATTCGGCTTGCAAAAAATGTTACTCTGAATCACAAAAGAAAAGAGGCCCTGGCATCTTGTGTATGGTGTTCAGATATTCGGAAAAGTATTTCCTATGTAAAGCAAACCAACGCATGGAGCGCTTCGGCATGCTCCTCGGCAAGGTTTATGCGCGTTGTTTACATGATAAAAGGAGATTTACATGAAAGTTGAGGATCTGAAGAGTCTCTCATCGAAGATTATTGCGTATGCAGAGAAACAGGCGACTGAAGAATATTATCAGAATTTATTGAATCTTCTTCAACAGGTCCTGCATGGCATCCGTGAGCAGTCGGTATCTGAGCAGAAGAACAAATTATTTAAATCACTCAGATCTTTCGACCAAATGTCTTTGACATACGGCGAGAAGAATCTATTTCAGACGCTGTCATACGATAATTATATTGGCAGTAAAGCGATCGCTGAGATTGAAGGCATCCTTCACGATGAAAAGTTTGATCCAGTGGGGGTATTGCAGAACTTTGAGAAAAAGTTCAGTGAGTTTAGAAAATTTATAGAGAGAAACCAAACCGTTCAGTCAGCACTCCAGCTTATCCCTACTAAACAGGAAACCTACCTCCGTGAAGGTGAAGCGCTCCTTGAGATAACGTTTAGCGACGAAGCCTCCATTGAAAATATGGTGGACTTTGATTGGCTTGATCGGTGGACAAAAATTATTCGTGCTTTCAGTGAGCTGGTAGGAGAGAAAGCAGAACATGCCAGGATAGTCTGTGTCCAGAAGTCCTCACCGATGATTATCGCCTTGGCAATCGCACCTGTCCTGGCAATTGCTTTGGGGAAGGCTATCAATATGGTTTTGGTAATGGATGAAAAATATCTTCGAATCAGAGTTTGTGCGGAGGAAATTAGCAAGCTCAACCTTGAGAACACGAAAATCGCACAGGCTCTCACGATCGAAGCGGCGTCCTTTTTAGAAAAATCATTTCGTGAGATTGCCGGCAAACTTACAGCAGAAGTCAAACCCTTATCTCTTGATGTCGAAAGCGCTATTTATCTCGCAGTCAAGAGCCTTTTTGTGTTTATAGATAAAGGTGGACGAGTTGATTGCCCCTTAAAAAGTGATGAAACCCAGGATGAAAGGATCGCCGATATTTAAAAAACATTAGATTCGATAGGTGTGTGATTCACACAGACTAAGGGTATGGGCCCTCACCCTGTGATGAGACCGGTGATGCTTTGAAAAATAATTATTTTACATGAGATTTCACTCAATTTTTCAAATCGTATTTCTTTAGTTTGTATCTTAGCATTCTCTCTGACATGCCTAGAATTTCAGCTGCCTTTGACTGATTATCAGCTGCCTTGGTTATGGCCTCACTGATCAGGTGCTTCTCCAATTCCTCGAGTGAATTCCGCAGGGAGCCTGATAATCGTTTACCAGATGGTTCGGCAAAAGAGTCACTTTTGAAGGGTAAATCGCTCACAGTAATATAATCGTTCCTAGCTATGACGACTGCCCGCTCCATAATATTGACCAGTTCCCGGACATTTCCAGGATAGTCATATTTCAAAAGCAAATCGCGTGCTTCAGCAGTCATGCCCTTAATATTTTTCCCGTTTTCTCTGGCGAATTTATCCATGAAGTGGTCGAGTAGCGCAGGCAGATCTTCTTTTCTTTCCCTAAGCGGAGGCAGGGACATTGCCACTACTTTCAATCGGTAAAAAAGATCTTCCCGGAACAACCCTTCTTTGACCTGGGCTTCGAGGTCACGATTGGTTGCGCTGATAATTCGCACATCAACGGCAATATTGATGTTACTGCCGAGTCGTGAAATTTCCCGCTCCTGAAGGAATCGTAATAATTTAACTTGAATGCTGGGGCTCAGCTCGCCGATTTCGTCAAGAAAAAGCGTGCCGCCGTCCGCCTCTTCAAACCGGCCGATACGGCGCGAGCTTGCGCCAGTGTAAGAGCCTTTTTCATGGCCGAATAATTCACTCTCCAATAAGTTTTCCTGCAGAGCGCCACAATTCACCACGACAATGGGTTTGTGAAGGCGCGGGCTCAATTGATGAATTAGGCGCGCTAGAAGTTCCTTGCCCGTACCGCTCTCGCCCTGGATCAATATGGATGCCCGGCTGGGTGCTACCCGGCTGGCCATATTAATTAACTCCACCATCTGAGCGCTTTTGTAAATTATTTTTTCAGCGGTAACACCGGTTTTCCCCAGTTCCTGTTTCAAAAGCTCATTTTCTCGGATGAGTCCACGTCGCTCCGCTACCCGGTCCACCAGGATCAATAGTTCATCCAGCTCGATCGGTTTGGTGATATAATCAATGGCACCCACTTTGATCGCTTCTACAGCCGTTTCGATGGTACCATAAGCGGTAATGATCACAACATCGATTTCGTGGTTGATCCTTTTGACTTCCTTGAGGACTTCCAGCCCATCCATTCCCGGCATTTTGTAATCCAGAAGAATCAAATCAAAAGGACTATTTAAAACTGAATGAATCGCGGCCTTACCATTTTCCGCTTCCATGACTCTGTGACCTTCGGAAATCAGAAAATCACGAAGCATTTCTCTTTGTGATCGGCCATCTTCCACGATTAGGATATTTAATTTCTGCATTTGTTCTCATCCTTGGCGTCAGGTTTTGTCGCTTATTTTTTCACGCGGCAAAATGATTTCAAAGGTGGTTCCTTCACCGTGACGGCTAATGACACGGACGTCTCCGCCATGGCCACGGATAATTTCCATCGCCAGGGGGATTCCCAGGCCAAGTCCTTTTTCCTTGGTGGTGTATTCCGGGCTGAAAATTTTATCAATTTCTTCCGACGTCATACCACAACCCGTATCAGAAATACTTACCAAAATATAATTTTTATTTTCTTTATCAACTGCGATGGTGATGATTCCTTGATCCGTGATGGACTCCATGGCGTTCTTAATAAAATTCAAGAATGCCTGCTGAAGTTTGTTAATATCCATGGGAATGACGGCAGGGCTTAGCCGCCATTTTGTCTCCAGAGTAATGTCTCGTGACTTTGCTTCTTCCGAAATCAAACTGACTATTTTTTGAAGAACTTCCGTTACGGAAAAATCACTCAACTCAAGCCTTCTGCTTTTGGAAAAGGAAAGAAACTCTTCGATAATTGCGTTGAGTCGCTTGATTTCATCGCGGATCACGCCTGAAAGATTTTGAAATTCCTGATCCTTCACTTCGTTGGAGGGGATGTAATCTCTTTTTAATCGCTGGGTTGCCATGCTGATGGCATTGAGCGGATTACGGATTTCGTGTGCTACGCCAGCAGCTAGTTGGCCTAAAGAAGAAAGGCGTTCGGCTTTTTCCAAGCGGCGTTCCATATCGATAATGCCGGCTAAATGCCGGTTCTGATCGTAATAGAGCAACCACATGGATAAGAGGGCGATCCCGACAACTAGCAGCATGAAAATAAAAATATTTTGCCGGTTTTCAGCGATAATTTTGTCCATCGAACCCCTCTCAATACCCATTCGGATAATCCCAACAATCTTTTTATCCAGTATGAATGGGGCGGCCATATCGAGAATCTTGCTGTTCTGAGTCTCAACTTTTCTACTGAGAATTCTTTTTCCCCCTTTTAGAATTTCCTGACGGTCGAAGTCTTTATGGATTAATCCGTGAATAGGGTTGCCCATGACACTTAAGAGCTCTCCCTGATCACTGAAGATTTGCATATAAGCGATCCCGTGTCCTTCGCCCATTTTATTGATGGCTCTTTCCACGGCAATCTTGATACTCCAGTACCGCAATCCTGCTTTGTCCAGATTGATAACAACGGTTCCACTCCCATCTTTTCGCCTCAGGCCGACATAGCCGATGCCTTGTTTGATGCGTATTTTCTCCAACAACTCAAGGGTAGTTGCTTTGCGTCCATTGTTGTCCAGATCGCTTTTGGTGAGCATATCAGTTTTAAGGGGGTTGCTTTGATAAATGGCGTTGCCGTCTCGATTGAGAACGGCCACATACCAGAAATTATTCTCGATCGCAAATCTGTGGAGGTAGTCATTGTTAATTAATTTCTTTTGCCATTGCTCATCAATCTTTTGTCCCAACCCGGTAATGGCTTCGACAACCAATTTTTTAGAATAATCCGCTTCTTCCTGACTGGCCGTTTTTATCTCAGTCTGACTTTTTCCCGGCTTGGCCACAATGCTTTTGAGATTATCTTCCGTCAGACGCTGCAAGACGCTAATTGTGCTCAATGCCTGATCTTCCAGAAAACCAACCAGATTGGTCTCACTGCGGCGTATATCCAGAAAACCCATGATGAGAATCAAGACAACCAGGACTGCTGAAACGATACCGACTGCCAATGGCTGAAGAAAATTTCCATTGTATGAATGAGCGCTGCGCCTGATGATAGTTTCTTTTTTTTTAAATAACATTATAATATCTTAATGTTACAGAAATACAAAGGATGCTTTTAACAAATATTTTTAATTTTGCTGGTCATTTTAAGCTATTCATGGGAAATGTCAACGATAAATACTAGAAGGCGGCTCGACATTTTTGTCGAAAAGCAGCAAGGCTTGATATTTTTTTATCTCATTGTTATTATTTAGTTAATTCTATAAATTTAAAATAACTCCGACATTTATTGCCGAAAGTTCATCACCATAAAGCAACATGGAGGATAGGTTGTTTTTATTAATCTTTGTTATATCAGTAACTTAAGTATTTATGGCAACTATGGCACAATATCTGCTTAATAATTACAGCAGAAGTGAAAGTTAGTTAGTGTCGACTAAAAATTACGGGCATGATTAGCCGACAGCAAAAACAACCCAGGAAGGTATTCAGGCCTTCACTCTTCTCTCCTAGCGGGAGGCTCTCACCAGGCCTCCCATTTTTTTTTGTCATTTTTTTGTTGCATCTTCTTTTGTGTCGTTTTTTCGCTGCCGCCAAGCACTGACCCTTTCCTTAATTGTCTTCTCAAAACCAGCATCTGTCGGGTGGTAAAGTATTTTCCCCTGAAGCTTTTCCGGCAAATATTCCTGGGAGACAAAAGCATCTGAATAATCGTGGGCGTATTTGTAATTTTTGCCGTAATCCAGTTCTTTCATTAATTTGGTCGGCGCGTTGCGAATATGCAGCGGCACGGGCAGATAACCGGTTTTGTTAATCAGTTCCTTTGTCTGACCAAAGTCGATATACAAGGAATTGCTTTTGGGTGCCGTGGCCAGATAGACGGCCGCCTGCGCGATGTTCAGTTCACCTTCCGGTAGGCCGATAAAGTGAAAGGCTTGTTGGGCGGCCATTGTCAACAAAAGGGCATGGGGATCGGCATTACCTATATCTTCAGAAGCAAAGCGCACCATGCGGCGCAAAATATAAAGAGGATCTTCTCCGGCAATCAGCATACGCCCCAGCCAGTAGAGGGTCGCGTCCGGGTCACTGCCGCGCATGCTTTTGTGAAAAGCGGAGATCAAATTATAATGTTCTTCGCCATCCTTGTCGTATAAGAGTGCTTTTTTAAGCAGCGCTTCCTGTGCGGATTGGACTGATATCAGTCTTTCTTCCACGGGCAGGCCCTGGATCATCGAGGCGACAGCGTCCAAGTTATTGAGTGCAGTGCGGGCGTCGCCGTCGGACAGACGGACCATAAAACGGATGGCCTCCTCATCGGCCTGGATCTTGAATTTTCCCAGGCCTCTTTGTTCATCGGACAGGGCGCGTTTAAGAATGTCCATTAAATCTTCTTCCGCAAACTGCTTGAGCAGCAGCACACGCGTTCGGGAAAGCAGGGGGGCGATGACTTCGAATGAAGGGTTTTCCGTTGTCGCTCCGATCAGGGTAACGAGTCCGCTTTCCACGTGCGGCAGAAATGCGTCCTGCTGGGCTTTGTTAAAACGGTGAATTTCATCTACAAACAGGATGGTTTTTTTCTTCTTAGTTTCCCAGATTTCCCGGGCGTCGTCAATAACCGATCGGATTTCCTTCACTCCGGAGAGGACCGCGGAAAAACTGATAAAGTTGGACTTCGTTTCGTTGGCTAGGATGCATGCCAGTGTTGTTTTGCCGGAGCCGGGCGGTCCCCAGAAGATCATCGAGAAAAGTTTGTCTTCTGCGATGGCGCGTTTAAGCAGCGTTCCTTCGCCGATCAGATGCGGTTGGCCGATATAGTCGGCAAGTTTCCGTGGCCTCATCCTTTCTGCTAGCGGCGCGGTATCCAAAGCGTCACTTTCGGTTCCCAGACTGAACAGATCCAGATTTTTCATATTTGCCTCTTCGCATTTTCAATGATTTCAATCAAAGTGGTCATTTTATCTTTAGGTTGGGTGCCGGTGAAGCGTTCCCACTCATCCGGTGGCAATAATTCTTTGAGCAGTGCCGCTACATCAAAGGCCGTCTGCCAGCAGTTGATTGTCCGAGCGCAGGGCAGATCCCCCGCTTCCCGCATGCAGTACGCAAACATCATCTCGTCGCCCAGTTTCGGGCAGCGGATTAATTTATGGTCGTGTTCCGTTTTCATTGCGTATCAGCTTGACGAAAAAAAGAAAAGCCGTCAAGATATTTTCTTGACGGCTTTTGAAAATCGTTGAATGAACTTTATTATGGTTTCGGGAAATCTTTAATCGCTAACAACGCACGCTCGATTTCTTCATCCGGCAGTTCATAGGCCTCAAGTTTTCCGGAAAGATAGGCGTCATAAGAGGCCATATCCACCAAGCCGTGGCCGCTCCAATTAAAGAGGATCACTTTTTCCTTGCCTTCTTCTTTGGCACGCATCGCTTCATCGACAACAGCCGCGAGAACGTGGTTCGTTTCCGGAGCGGGGATAAAGCCCTCCGAGCGAGCCCACTTGACGCCGGCGTCAAATGTTTTTAACTGGTCATAGGCGCGGGGTTCGACGAATTTTTCGCGAACCAGATGGCTGACGATCGGGGCCATGCCGTGGTAGCGCAAACCGCCCGCGTGAATCGGTGCGGGGACATAATCGTGACCCAGCGTATACATGGGTAAAAGCGGTGTTTTCTGAGCCAGATCGCCGAAGTCATACGCGAACGGGCCTTTGGTCATGCTGGGACAGGATGACGGTTCGGCTCCTACAATTTTTACCTGTTTACCATGGATTTTGTCGCAAATAAACGGTGCTGAGATGCCGGCAAAATTACTGCCGCCGCCGCAACAACCCATGACGACATCAGGATAGATGCCGAGCTTCTGCATTTGCTTTTGAGCTTCCAGACCGGTAATCGACTGATAAATCAATACATGGTTGAGTACGCTGCCCAAGGCATAGTGGGACTTGACTTTGCTGGTGACAGCGTCTTCGATAGCTTCGCTAATTGCAACACCCAGCGAACCGGGGGAATCGGGGTATTTGGCCAGAAAATCTCTGCCGGATTGCGTCAAAGTGC
>CAZOPH010000073.1:2434-8656 GCA_964581635.1 uncultured Smithella sp. | reverse complement strand
AAGGCGCTCATCCATCGGCAACCTGCAGAATCGGCGATGTGGTGGACCGTAACCTACAGACAGAGATTTCTAACCTTTACTGCTGCGACGCAAGCGTTCTGCCTTCATCCCTGGGGCTGCCCGTGATGTGGAGCGTCGTGGCGCTCGGTAAACGTCTGAGTAAACATCTGGATGCCAAGATCAGCTGATCGGCAATCCACATGCGGTATGAAACGGGACAGGCCGGTTCCATCAATTCGTGAAAGGGGAATAGCATGAAACTCTGGTCAAGAGGTTTGGGGAAGCAGGAAATCCACATGGATTTCAGGTATTGCAAGACCATGAAAGATCCTGAAACGGGGAGCATGCTGATCATCGGAAACATGCAGAGCCCTGTCACCTGGGAGTTTAAAATTACCTTCCGGCCGGAAGATATCGGCGGCATTCTGAAGGCCGTGTTGACCCCTCCCATGTTCTTTTTCGCCCTTAAAAATCTGCCCCAGTACCTGGTCTATCTGATGAACCGGGATAAATTTAAACCGGAAGGGAATCTCGTAGAACGGGTGAATGCCGCCTATGAGCAGTGCATGACCGGCGGCAGGGTCTATCACCGTGAGCCGGGGGCGCTTGCTTCAGGCTCGGCCATGGCGAAGGAGGCATAAACATGTCCGACTATGATGTGATCGTGATCGGGGGCGGCATCAACGGCCTGTGTTGTTCCGCCTACCTGGGGAAGGCCGGCCTGAAAACCCTTGTCCTGGAAGCCAGAGGAGAATGCGGCGCGCATTGCGATACCAGCGAACCGGGCATCCCCGGATTCCTCTACAATCTGCACGCGACCATGCTGGCCACGGGTTTCGGACCGCCGATGCAGGATCTGGAACTGGAAAAATACGGGCTGGAACTGCGCAACACCTCCTATGTCTGGGGCAAGCCGTTTCTCGACGGCACCAACGCGCTGATTGCATCCAACCCATACGACACCATGGAAAACTGGGGAAAGCATTCCAAACAGGACCGCGCGCTTCTGGAAAATGCGCTGGAGTTTCTGTATCCGCAGATGCTGGATTTTACCGATATCGTGCATCGCTTCATGTACACAGCGCCCCGGGCGGAGTCCATGCAGGCTTTTGCCGATTTTATGGGTCGCTTCTTTAAGCACATGGGCAAAAATGTGACCGGCGAACAGTTCATGAACATGAACGGCTTCGAGGTCATGGATGCCATGTTTGAATCAGACCACATCAAGACGATGGTGCAGGCCATGGAATGGATCATCGGGTTTCCGCCCATCCATCCGCAGATCGGTGCGATTGGCTCCCTGATGGGTCTGCTTTCCGGATCCTTCTTTCCGCTCACCACGGCCAAGGGAGGATCCCACGCCGTGACCCATGCCCTTGTCCAGGCGAACGTGGCCAACGGCGTGAAGATTATGCCCTGCTGTCCGGTGAAGAAGATCCTTATGAAAAACGGGGAGGCCCAGGGGGTGGTTCTCTCCGAGCATGCCATTTATCCCAACCAGGAGATCACGGCCAAGAAGATCGTCAGCAATATAACCGTTGTGCCGACTTTCATCGACCTGATCGGTGAAGACCATATTGCAGACAAGGACCTGGTCAGAAGAATCAAGAACTTCAATTACCACGAGCAGACGATATTTACGGTCCACTATGCCCTGAGCGGTCCGCCGCAATGGAGAACGGCCGATTTTGATGAAGGCATTTTGCGCTCCTGGATGGGATATTTCGGCGGGGAAACTTCCGGTGTGATGAAAAAGTACGCGCGGGCGATTATCGATCAAGAGATCTACCCGGAGATCTCCGCGAACTGGTACCTTCCCACACTTGCCGATCCGACGCAGGCCCCGGCAGGGTGCCACGTCACCCAGGCCTGGATTGATATGCCGGGGGAACCCCTGAAATGGAAGCATGGGCCTCTCGGGGGCAAGAATTCGTTTATGGATATCAAGAATGTTCTGGCCGACCAGATCACGGATGCGTATGAAAGCTACGCGCCGGGTTTTAAAAAGCAGATCCTGAACCGCTACATCTATTCGCCTCTGGAGCAGGAACGCAACAATCCCTCGGCGATCCAGGGTTGCTGGGCGGGCGGCAGCGTTATTCCGGAACAGTTCTACGACAAGCGTCCGGTCCCCGGGGTGTGTGTCGGCGGCGGGGCCAGAACCTTCCTGAAAAATCTGTACCTCTCCAATTCGATTCATCCCTTCGGAATTACGCCGCTGGGTTCAGGATACATCGCTGCCTGTGAGGTTGCCGAGGACATGGGCGCACGCGAGCAGGGCTGGTGGACTAGCAAAGCGACGCACTGGTACCTGGAGAACGCGGCCAATATCCCGCTCGATCTCGGCGTGAGGAGGTCAACATGAAAACCGATCAATATGATGTCATTATCATAGGAGCCGGCCCCAACGGCCTTATCTGCGGCGCCTATTTGGCGCGGGCCGGCCTCAAGGTTGCCCTGATGGAACGCAGACATGAAACAGGCGGCGGCCTGGACACGCTGGAGCTTGCCGGATTTAAATACAATCCGCACGCCATCTATCACATGATGGGGGAATACATGCCTCCCTACCGCGATTTTCAGCTTGCCCAGCGCGGGGTGAAGTATATCTATCCGGATGTACAGGCTGCGTTCATCGGGAAGGGGCATAAGCCGGTCATGCTGTACCTCGACCCGCAGAAAACAGCGCAGTATCTTTCAGCCCACTTCAGCCAGAAAGACGGCGAGCGCTATACGCGGATGTATAGCGAGTTCAAGGAACTTTCTGAAAAAATTATCATGCCCCTGACGTACATCCCGGCCAGGCCGGCGATGGAGCAGGTGCCGGCTTTTGCCATCGAGCACGGCGAGCTGGGCGAGAGATTCAATGCAATATCGGAAATGACGCCGCTGGAGATACTGGAAAAGCGTTACGGCTTTTCAGATCCGATTCAGGCGGCGCTGTATAATCTCTTTGCCATGTGGGGCCATTCCAACTATGACGGACTGGGATTTCTCTTTCCGCTTTATGTTTACCGCATGCTCAACGCCGCCCTGGTGAGCGGCGGTTCCCACCGGCTTTCATCGGCCCTGTACAAGGTGGTCATGGAGGCGGGAGGTGAAATATGCGATTTGTCCGATGTCACGAAAGTCCTTCTCACGGGAGGCAAGGTATCGGGTGTGCGCCTTGCCGACGGAAGCGAAGTTCAGGCCAAGGCGGTTGCCTCCACCGTGGATCCGAAGCAGAATTTCCTCGAGTTTTTTGAGGAGGGTCAGCTGCCAGCCGAGCTCGTGCAGTGCGCGAGGCGGTGGGAGTGGGAAAAGGTGTCGTATTTCGGGATGCATCTTTCGCTGCGGTCAGCACCCCAATATGCCGGCACCGAAGGCATTGCCGACGCGAACAGGGCCCTGATGACCCACCTGGGGGTCAGCGATACCGGGGAAATCCTGTCGGGCTACCAGGCCATGGAAGACGGAAAACTCCCCAGCCATCCCCACGGCCATGTCACGGTCGCGTCCCTCTTTGACCCGATCCAGGGATGCGGAACATACCATACCGGCCGATGGGAATCCCTGGCTCCCTTTGACCAGGACTGGGACTCGATTCAAGGCGATTACGCGCAGCAATGCCTGGATGTCTGGAAACAGTATGCCCCGAATCTTGAGCCGCTGGATCCGCTGAACATGCTCGTCTATCCTCCCACGTACATAGAAAAGAAATTTAAGAACATGGTACGCGGTTCCATCAAGCAGGGATCGTACATGACCCTCCAGATGGGATATAACCGGCCGCATGACTCCTGTTCCCGCCACTATACGCCCATCGAAGGATTTTATGTGTGCGGGGCCAGCGCGTATCCCGGAGGGATGGTGATTGGCGGTCCCGGGTATCTTGGCGCAAAAATTATCGCCGAGGATTTGGGGGTGCAGAAGAACTGGAAGTAAACGGAGCAAAAGACGGGGGAGGTTGCGGCCTAAGATAATTTTTAATCTAACAATGCGTTTGGAGGTGTAGTATGGCCAACGTGTTTTTATCCGATGCCTGGTTCGATGCATCCCAGAAGATTACTGAGTCTTTCGGGAAAATAGATCTCCCGGAAAAGCTGGTCGGGTTTATCCTGAACCTGACCGTGACCGGCGCCCCGGGAGGCGACAAGGCGATACACTTTACCGAGGGCAGATTCGGAAACGGACATCACAAAAACGCGAATACGCTGCTGACCCTTCCTTACGAACTCTGCTACAAGGCGCTGCTATGCAACGATACCAAGGAAGCGATGAAGGGATTTCTCACTAGGAAGATCAGGGTCAAGGGGAATATGACCGAAATGCTCACCCTGGCCAGCATCAAGTCCGAAGGCGACCTGGAAGCCCTTCGGGTCAAAGTCTGTGAAATGACCGAGCCCGTCACCGGATGATGTCCGGGAACAGAAACATGGAGTGCACGGAGATGAAAACAAGAATCACGGATCTGTTTGGAATACGATATCCGATCATCTTGCCCGGAATGAGCTGGATCAGCGTTCCGGATCTCGTCGCGGCCGTATCCAACGCCGGCGGCCTGGGCGTTCTGGCCACCGGCCCGCTCTCGGCTGCAGAAACAAGGACATCGATACAGAAAATCAGGAAGCAGACAGACAAGCCCTTCGGTGCGGGAGTCACCCTCCTGATGCCGGGGGCCCGCGAGAACGCCGAGGTCGTCATTGCAGAGAAGGTTCCGGTGGTCATATTTTCTCTCGGGAGAGATAAAAATCTTTTCCAGAGAATTCATGACTATGGCGGAAAGATCGTCTGCACGGTCACCACGGCCCGGCACGCCCACGCTGCAATCGAGGCGGGCGCCGACGCCCTGAGTGTGATTGGATATGAAGCCGCCGGCCACGGGAGCGCCGTCTCCACGCTGGTGTTGACGCCTTCCATTGTGGACGAGGTCAAGGTTCCGGTTATCGCCGGTGGGGGGATCGGCGACGGCAGGGGACTGATGGCGGCGCTAGCCCTGGGAGCGGACGCGGTCTATATGGGCACTCGTCTGTCGATGACGAAGGAAAGCCCGGTTCATGGCCATTCCAAGAACCTTACACTGCAGCACGGCATGGAAGACACCCTGTATTCCGACCGCTTCGACGGGCTTTACTGCCGCGTGCTCAAAACGCCGCAGGCGGAAAAGGCGATCAGGCGCGGCATGAGCTTCCCCCGCGCCTTTCTGGCTTCTTTGAAGATTTCGCAAAAGCTGAAGATGCCGTGGATAAAGGTTTTCATCGGTTCCATGGTGAAGGGAGGCCCCGGGCTGCTCATGAAACTTGCCCATTTTGTCATTGCCGTTGAAGCGATAGAAAAAATGACCGTCGGCGGCGACACACAAAAGGGTGTCCAGCTGACGGGACAGGTCCAGGGCATCATTCATGACGTTCCAACAGTGTCGGCGTTGATCGAAAGAATTGTGAAGGAAGCCGATGCAATATGCAGGACGATGCCGGAGAAGGTTTTCCTGTCCCCGGGCGCCGGTTCGGGAACACCGCCGGATAGGTTGTAGTTAAGGCGTTTAAGGATACTATTGCGATCTCTGATCGGAGGCCTATGAGTCTGAAGCAGTCATTCGTCGCGTGGGTGATGCAGCACAAATTATTGTTTAGCCCCGGTCAACGGGCTATCGAGTGGCCCTTTTTTCTGGGGCATATCCCCCTGCTGCGGGACATTCATCCCTGGCTGGACAGGCGCAAGAGCACCATCACTTACCTCCCGATTAATGAAACCCTGCGCGCCGAAGGCATCCCCATGCCCGCCGAGGTGATCGCCGCGTATATCGAACAGTCGCCCTACCATGTCATCATCAATCGTTGTCTCTGCCGCAGGGCACGCGACTGCCGGGATTACTCCCACGACATCGGCTGCCTCTTCATGGGCGAAAGCGCCTTGCAGATGCCGCCCCAGCTCAGCCGTCGCGTGGACAAGCGGGAGGCCTTGCGTCACCTCGAACGGGCGCTCGACGCCGGCCTGGTTCCACTCGTCGGCAAAGTGCGTTTCGACAACTTCGCCTTCCTGATCCCGGATGAAAACAAGCTCCTGAGCGTCTGCTTCTGCTGCCCCTGCTGCTGCATGATGGCCTATTACCGGCACCTCCCGCCCGACCGGCTCGATGGGGTTTTCCCCCGCCTGGAAGGATTGACGATCGAGGTTACCGAGGCCTGCCAGGGCTGCGGCCTCTGTGCCCGCAACTGTTATCTCAAGGCGATTACCGTGGAG
>CAZOPH010000073.1:0-2334 GCA_964581635.1 uncultured Smithella sp. | reverse complement strand
CCGTTCGACGAGTTCGATCTGCATGTCCCTGTTCAACATCACGAAATAAACATTGTATCCCGAAATGCGCACAAGAAGGATATCGATATTAGAATTTTAACGCAACATATGGTAAAAGTTCATATCCATGCTCCTGACTGTTCGGCAGAATTTCACTGGAGGGATGAGCCATGAAAAAGCCCCTTAAAATCATAATCATTGTCCTGGCCGCTCTGCTCGTTTTCATCGCCGCCGCTTCTTTGTTTGTAAAATCATATATGACCCAGGAGAGGATACGCGCGCTGGTCTTGGAGATGACGGAAAAATCGCTCAACCGCAAGGCCGCCCTCGGCGCAATTGAGGTCAGCCTCTTTCGGGGGATCGTTGTCAAAGACTTCGAGATCCGCGAAAAGGATGCCGAGTCTGTTTTTCTCAAAACAAAGGAATTTGTTCTGACGTATCAGTTTCTCCCGCTGTTTGCCAGAAAGCTGGTGATTGACAAGCTGAGCATCGTTGATGCCGAAATCTACCTGAAGGCCAACCCGGACGGCACGTATAATTTTTCCGACCTGGTGAAATCGGATAAGCCTCAGGAGCCCGAAGACGAGAAGGAAAAGGCCGCCGGTCTTCCTGTGGACCTGAATGTAAAAAATATTTCGATCAAGAATGCGAAGCTCGGTTATGTTGATGATCTGGGAAAGCTGAAAAAAGCGGATGCGATTCTGAATGCGGATTTGAAAATTACCGGACTTTCCCAAAATGCCCTGTCTTCGGAGGGATCGTTCGACACGACCCTGACGGAAGCGTTGCTGAAGGATGGCAATAAAAGCTTTAAAGATATTCAGACGGCTGTCCGTTACAAAATGGATATAGACGTGGCGGCCAAGCAGATTACTGTCCATTCAATTGATGCGGATATCATGAAGATTCCCGTCAACATCACGGGTACGGTGAGCTATGCTTCCGGAACCGCTTATGCCCTGGTCATAAAGGTGCCGGACTACAATCTCTCCCAGATCAAACCGGATATCGCCTCAGCATTTCTCCCGAAAGGGATGACCCTCGGCGGCAACATTGCCCTGCTTTTTCATCTCGACAAGAAGCAGGAGAAGGAGAGCCCTCTGCATTTCGACGGGGATGTCACGATGACCAAGGCCGCCTGCATTTTTAAAGGCATGAATCTGGTGCTGGACGGATCCCTGAAGCTGACACCGGAATTGATCACGCTCGAAGGCTTGAAACTTGTTGCCGGCCGGAACAGAGCCGATATCTCGGGGTCGGTGAAAAATTATAAAGAGTACCCCGATGTGAACGTCAGCATTAAAAGCCGGTTTATCGCTCTGGACGATCTTTTTGTTCCTGTGCCTGCTGTCGATAAGACGCAGACAGCCAAAGGTGACGAGAAACAAACAGGGCAAATATCAACCAGGGGCGATGTCAAGAAAGAGCCGGAGCCGATGAATTTGAAGCTTAAGGTCAACGCTTCACTGGATATCGACAAAACGGTTTACAAGGGGATTTCGATGACGAATTTCAGGTCCCGGTATGAGCTGAAAGATAATGTCTTCACCATGTCCTATTTGAAGGGCAATACACTGAGCGGTGCCTTTATGATCAAGGGAGCCGTGAATCTTGCACAAAAAGGGACCCGTTACACCATGGATGCGGATCTGGGCGGTGTCAAAATAGAGGAAATCATCAATGCCTTTGCACCCAAGGCCAGGGGCAAGCTCTTTGGTGTCTTGTCCGGCAAGGCGGCGATCAACAGCGCAGGGACGCTTCCCATCAACTTCAAGCGCAACCTGAAGGGTGAGGGAGCCTTCGCCATCAAAGACGGGTCCCTGAAAAATGCCGAGCTGAGCGCCGGCCTGCTGGCGATCCTCGGACTGCAGGAGCTGAGAGAAATCCCGATCGACACGGCAAACGGCCGCTTCAAGATCTCAGACGGAATCGTGAACCTCACTACCGTGATCGGCAGCAAAGACATGATGATCGATGAGACGGGGACGGTTGGAATGGATGAAAGACTCGATCTCGGCATACTCGTCAAGGTTTCCGACCGGCTTGCGTCCAAGGTTGCCTCCAAGGTTGTCAGTTCGTCGTCACTCAACAAAATTTTCTCTGATGAAAAAGGATGGACCGGTGTGCCGCTGAAGGTCGGAGGCACGATTTCCAAGCCGTCCTATGGAATCGATACGAAAGCGCTCGGCAAAAAGGTCAGGGAAGGGGCGGAGAAAAAGATTGGAGAAGAACTCTATAGGATTCTTCAGAAGGATAAGAAGCAATCATCCGGAACGGAGCAGAAGAAAAGTTCAAGTCCGATAAAGCTCCGGGATCTTTTCGGCCACTGAAATA
>CAZOPH010000072.1:3307-9256 GCA_964581635.1 uncultured Smithella sp. | reverse complement strand
CAGGTGACCGAATTGGTCAAGGTGGCGATGGTGATTTTTCTGGCGCATCTTCTGACACGGAAGGTGCATCACCTCAAGAAATTCAGTCGGGGTGTTCTGATTCCCTTATCGGTGACAACCGTCATCATGGGTTTAATTATTCTCCAGCCGGATTTCGGCACCGTGGTCATTATCATGTCGATTCTGCTTTTGATGCTGTCTTTGGCCGGTTCCCGGATCACCCATTTGATGTTTCTCGGCGCATCTTTTATTCCCGTCGGCATCTGGCTCATCATGCACAAGGGCTACCGGATGGCTCGCCTGACAGCTTTTCTGGACCCCTGGAAAGATGCGGATAATACCGGCTTCCAGCTCATCCAGTCTCTGATTTCCTTCGGATCGGGCGGTGTGACGGGTCAGGGCATCGGTGACGGTATGCAAAAATTATTTTATCTTCCGGAACCGCACACGGATTTTATTCTGGCGGTTATTGCGGAGGAAAGCGGTTTTATCGGTGTAACGATCGTTATTATCATGTTTATTTTCTTCCTGCTGCGCGGCTTTATGATTGCCTTTCGCGCGCCGGATCTTTTCGGGACATTGCTGGCTGCCGGGTTGACGATGCTGATTACCATGCAGGCATTCATTAATATTGCGGGTGTGATGGGTTTTATTCCCTTGAAGGGGCTGGCGCTGCCTTTCTTAAGTTACGGTGGCACGTCGTTTGTCATGAGCATGCTGATGGTGGGGATCTTGTTGAATATTTCCACGCAGCGGACATAAGCGACAAAAGGATATCAAGATGCGTATCGTCATCGCGGGAGGAGGAACAGGCGGTCATTTGTTTCCCGGCATTGCCGTTGCGGAGGAGTTTTTAAAACGCGATCTTCGAAGCCGTGTGATTTTCATCGGCACGAAAAAAGGGATTGAATACAGGTTGTTGGGGCAGTTGGGCTATACCCTTTCGGAGATTGATGTGGAAGGTTTGAAGGGAAGAGGTTTGACGGCGTTGATTAAAGGGTTGTGGGCGATACCGAAGAGCATGTGGCAGTCCAGGTGCATCCTGAAGGACTTTTGTCCTGATATCGTCATGGGTGTTGGCGGCTACGCATCAGGGCCTGCCGTTATGGCCGCATACCTGATGGATATTCCCACTGCCATCGCCGAGCAAAACGCCTTGGCTGGAAACACGAACCGCATTTTAGGGAAGTTTGTTGCTAAAATATTTCTGACTTATGAGCAAAGTAAAAACCTTTTTGCGGCAGACAAGGTTTTGGTAACGGGCAATCCCGTCCGTGCGGCTTTTGCCGCTGGTCTGAATCGTACGCGAGAGAAAAAAGCAGGCCGACAAATTCTCATTTTCGGTGGATCGCAGGGCGCAGCGGCCATTAATAAAACGGTCGTGGCTATGTTGCCGCTTTTGCAGAAGATGAAAGATAAAGTCCGTGTCGTCCATCAGACGGGCGAGCGTGATCTGGCTATGGTGAGGCAGGCTTATCAACAATACGGTATCGAGGCTCAGGTCAGTCCGTTTATTGTCGATATGGTGTCCGCCTATACAGGATCCGATCTGATCATCTGTCGCGCCGGAGCCACATCTCTTGCGGAAATTACAGTGGCGGGGAAAGCCTCTATTCTGATTCCCTTCCCATTTGCGGCCAATGATCACCAGGCTCTGAACGCGCAGGCAATGGTCGAAGCCGGCGCCGCGGCCATGATTCTGGAAAGCGAACTCACCGCCGAAAAACTGTATTCGTTTGTGGAAAGCCTTCTGGATGATCATCAAAAATTGCAGGACATGGAAGCCAGATCCAAAAAGTTGGGCAGGCCCGATGCCGCCACAAGAATTGTCGATGCCTGCATACAATTAGCATTGAGGAATAAACGTTCAAGTAAAAACGAGGAAGAAAGTTAAAATGGTAAAAGATCGGGAAACCGGATTCATGCAGCGCAAAGTCAAAAGCATTCATTTTATCGGCATCGGCGGTATCGGCATGAGTGGGATCGCCGAAGTACTGCTGAATCTCGGTTACGGTGTCAGTGGCTCGGATATTCAATCCTCCGACACAACAAAGCGCTTACAGCAATTGGGTGCGAAAGTTGCCGTCGGACACGCGGCGGAAAATATCGGCAGTGCGGATGTGGTGGTGACGTCCACCGCAGTGAAGACGGATAATCCGGAAGTGGTTGAAGCGCATCATAAAAATATTCCGGTGATTCCTCGTGCGGAAATGCTGGCGGAACTTCTCAAAATGAAATTTTCCGTCGCCGTCTCCGGTAGCCACGGCAAGACGACCACGACCTCCATGGTGTCAACTATTTTGGCTGAGGGCGGTCTTGACCCGACGATGGTGATCGGCGGTAAGCTGGCCAGTATCGGTTCCAATGCCCGGCTGGGCGACGGTGATATCATCGTTGCGGAAGCGGATGAGAGCGACGGTTCGTTTTTAAAGTTGTCTCCCACCATAGCCGTCATTACCAATATCGATCGTGAACATCTGGATTATTATCCGGGGATAGAAGAAATCAAGGCGGCCTTTTTAAAATTCGCCAATATCGTTCCATTTTATGGCTGTACGGTGATGTGCAATGACAATGAACATGTGCGCGAGATTGCCGACGCCATCAAGAGACGGGTGATTACGTATGGCATCGATCAGCCCGCGGACTACAGTGCCGACGACATCCGGTTTTTGGAATCTAAAACGCTATACCAACTGTCTTATAAAGGAGAAAGTCTAGGCGATGTTGAGTTAATCGTTCCGGGTATTTTCAATGTCTATAACTCGATGGCGGCTGTAGCGGTGGGGCGCGAGTTGGGGCTTGATATGGCAACCATTCTGAAGGGTTTAAAAAGTTTTTCGGGTGTGCAGCGGCGTCTGGAAGTCAAGGGCAGGGCAAGGCAGATCACGGTAGTGGATGATTATGGGCATCACCCAACGGAGATTTTGGCGACGCTGGCCGCGGCTCGGCAGATGTGGAAGGGTCGGCTGATTGTGGTTTTCCAGCCGCACCGCTTTACGCGCACCAAGGCGCTCTTTGATGAATTTACCCGGTCGTTCAGCGATGCGGATATATTGGTGCTCAATGATATTTATCCGGCTAGTGAAGCGCCGATACCCGGGATTAATTCCGCAGCCCTCTGGGCGGCCATTAAGGAAAACGGCCACCCGCATGTAGAATACATGGGGCAGGCGCAAAACACGCTCGACTTTTTGTTAACGACGGCAAAGCCTGGAGATACCCTTATCACACTGGGTGCGGGCAGTGTGTATAAGATCGGAGAGGCGTTTCTGCAACAACTGGAGAAAAATGGAGAGAAAAAATAATGACGATTTGCCGGGCCATACAGGATGCTCTGGACGGTTTGAATGTCGGGGAAATATGGTATGAAGAGCCGATATCGCGTCATGCGTCGCTGAAACTGGGTGGCCCGGTTGATGCGCTGGTGATGACCGAAAACGAAGATCAGCTCAGGGAAGTCGTGTGCAGGCTGACGGAGAAAAAGATTCCGTTTTTGCCGGTCGGAAATCTGACGAATATTCTTGTGCGCGACGGCGGATACCGCGGGGTCATGTTATGGATGCGCGGACTGGATCACGCGATCTGTTCATCCCGGGAAGATGGGGAATCTTTTATTGACGCACAAGCGGGTGCGACGCTGGCGAAGGTCGTTTCATTGGCAGCTGCAGAGGAATTGACCGGTCTGGAGTTTTGCACGGGAATTCCCGGCAGTGTTGGCGGTGCCGTTCGGATGAACGCCGGTGCATACGGAACAGAAATAAAGGATGTTGTCTCCACCGTATCGGTGATGGACGGCCGGGGAAACAAGAAAGTCTTCCAGCGCGATGAGATCGTGTTTACCTATCGTCAATCCAATCTGCCTGCGGATGTCATCATCTGCGGGGCGCGCTTTAATCTGCAAAAGGGAGGCAGAGCGCAAATCAAAGAGCGGATGGCTGAAATCATGAAGTGGCGTCAGGAAAAACATCCCTTGAAATATCCCAATGCCGGTTCAGTTTTTAAGAATTTGCCCGGAATGCCGGCCGGAAAACTGATTGAGGATCTGGGATTGAAAGGTGTGCGGCGCGGTGATGTGCAGGTATCGAAGATGCACGCCAACTTCATTGTGAATAAAGGACAGGGTACCGCCTCCGACATGATTACACTGATCACGTTCATTCAGGAAAAGGTTAAAAAAGAAAAAAATGTCCAACTGGAAACGGAAATAGTTATTATTGGAGAGAATCTGTGAGTGGGAAAATAAGAGTTAGTCTGGAAGCCAAAAAAAACCGTCTGCGTCGGCGTCTGATTGGGGCACTGGGCGAATCGATAGGGGCGCTTGGCCTGCTGGCTGCTGCAACGTTTTTCAGTGTCTTGTTTATCTACGCCTACAATTATTTGTTAAGTGCTTCATATTTTGAAATCAAGGAAATAGCCGTGCGCGGGATAAAGGAACTTACGGAAAAAGACATTCTAGCCATGGCGAAAATTCAGCCGCGTTCAAATATCCTGGCTGTGAGTACGGATGTCGTGGCCGGTCGGATAGCGGCCAATCCTTGGGTCAAACATATTTACGTCGGCCGGGAATTGCCGGACCGTTTGGTGCTGGACGTGCGTGAGCGGACGCCGATTGCTCTGCTCAAGCAGGCCGGCAATTTCTATCTGATGGATGGAGAAGGCGTTGTCTTTAAAAAATTATCCAAAGGCGATGATGTCGATCTGGCCATTGTGACCGGCGTGAACGTTGAGGCTAAAGTCCAATCTGCATTGATGACCGAGGCACTGAAACTCCTGGAAACATTATCCACTTCGGATCAGCACGCTTTAGTGGGAACAGTTTCCGAGATGCACGTTGACGAAGTGTTCGGTTTATCCGTCCTGACGGACAAAGGATTGCATTTAAAATTGGGGCGGGAGAATTTTGCAGGTAAGCTTCATCAACTTCAGATCGTCCTAGCTGATCTGGAAATGCGGGGCATGAAAAACGGTCATTTGTTTGTTGATCTGGCCGATGTTTCCAAAGTGACGGTTCAGCATAAAGACGCACTGGAAAAATCGCAGGAACAGAAAAAAGGACCGCAGTACAGAATATAATCAGTGGCTATTCTAGAAGGGTGAAACTATGGGGAGAAAAAGTAACGTTCTGGTGGGAATCGATATTGGAACGACGAAAACGACGGCAATTGTCGGCGAAGTGACGGAAGCCGGCATTGACATCATCGGTATGGGGATAACCCCTGCCAAAGAATTGAGAAAAGGCGGCGTGGTCAATATCGACAGCACCGTCGAGGCGATCAAAAAGGCCGTGGAGGATGCCGAACACATGTCCGGCTGCCGCATCAATTCCGCCTATGTCGGTATCGCCGGCAGCCATGTTAAGGGGCAGAACTCGCTGGGCATTGTCGCCGTCAAAGGCCGGGAAGTCGGCGAAGACGATCTGCAAAGAGCGATTGAGGCGTCCAAGGCCATTGCCATTCCCGTGGATCGGGAAATTCTGCATACGCTGCCCCAGAACTATGTGGTGGACGGGCAGGACGGCATCCGCGATCCCGTCGGAATGTCGGGTGTGCGCCTCGAGGCGAAAGTGCATATTGTAACAGGCGCCGCCGCTGCCATTCAGAATGTGGTGAAATCCGTCAATCGCGTCGGGCTGGATATTGATGATGTTGTTCTGGAACAACTGGCGGCCAGTGAGGCCATTCTCAGTCACGATGAAAAAGATCTGGGTGTCGCCCTGATCGATATCGGTGGATCGACCACCGGCATCGCCATTTTTGCGGAAGGCAGCATCAAGCACACGGCCACCCTACCGGTGGGCGGTAATTTCCTGACATCGGATATCGCCACCGGTTTACGTACGCCTTTTGCGGAAGCTGAAAAAATAAAATTGAAGTATGGTTGTGCTCTGACGTCAATGATTCCCAAAGAGGAGACCATTGAAGTGCCCAGTGTCGGCGGCCGGGAAGC